>DASZWL010000401.1:0-40691 GCA_035546695.1 Rhodanobacteraceae bacterium
CGAATCGGTCGCGAGACCGGTCCAGCTTTCGAGCAGCTCGTTCAACTCGTGCTGTACGGTCGTGGCCACGGCAGTGCCCCGCATGCGCGCGGACAGGCGTTCGATCTGCAGCACGCGACGGCGCTCCTGATCTTCGGCGGGCGATTCGATGCCACCGAGGATCTCGAAGCGAACGAGCACGTCGCGCGCAGACGCGTCGTCTTCGGCCGTCGCGGCAGGTTGCGATCGTGACGCGCGGTCGAGCGCGATCCCGAATCGCGAGTCGAGCGACGCCGAAGCGATATCGGAGCGCGCGGTCGTCTCCCACGCGGCGCGCAGCGCTTCAGCGTCGCCGTCCGAACGCTCCGCATCGCGGCAAAGGCGATAGCGCGCGAGCCACGCTTCGTAAGGCGTGCGGCGGTTCGCGCGCTCGCGGCGAAGTTCCGCCTCGCGCAATGCGGATTGCGCCGCGCGGAAGCGGCGTTGCAGCGCAACGTCGCGAGCTCCGAGCGAGTCCCATTCCGATGCGATGCGAGCGATCGCCGCGCGCGGAGGCGGCGACTCGGCTTGCGCGAGCTGTTCGATTTCGCCGCACAGCGCCTCGGCGCGAGCGTGCGCGTCGGCATCGCGCACGGTGCGCTCGGCTCGCGCTGCGTCGAGCTTCGCGAACACGGCGTCGATCGCGCCGCGGAACATTTTCCATTGCGCCTGATCGCGATCGCGCCGGCCGTTGCCGACGTCGCGCCAACGCTGCTGCAGCGTGCGCGCAGAGGCGACGGCGCCGCGCGGCATCTCGCCGGCCGTCAGTGCTTGCGCTTCCGCGATCAGCGCGGCCTTGGCCTGCTCGATCCCGGCATGATGGGCTGCGAAACGTGCATCGAGACGCGCGAGTGCCTGCTTCAGGTCCTTCGCGAGTGTCTTGCGTTCGTGCGGATCTACGCGATCGAGCGCGCGCAGCGCATCGACGATGGCGTGACGAGCTTTCGCGATCGACGGCCAGTCAGACGCATCGTCGGGGATCGCCGCAGCTTGTTCGAGCGAAGTTGCGATGGCCTGCGCATGCGTCTTGCGCAATTCCTGGCGCTTCTTGAAATACGAGCGAGCCGGCTCGAGCGCGGTGCGGCATGCCGCATGAAAGCGGCGCGCCCATCCATGAGCCGAGGAACCACCGTGACCTTCGGCGGCGTCGAGCCTGGACCATTCGGTCTGCGCTTCGCGTACGCGCGTCGCGATCGCGTCGGGATGGAGTCCGCTTCCGACAAGCTCCTCGATCGATTCGCAGAGCTGCCGGCGACGCTGGTTGTCGCTCCAGTGCTGCCAGCGGCTGAGTTCCGAGTAGCGCCGTTCCGCTTCGGTGACGCGGCGTTGCAACGCGGCCGGCCAGTCGCCATCGTGCGCCTTGCGCAATGACAAAAGCTCGGCATGCGCTGCATGCGCGCGCGAGATCGTGCTGTCGTCGAGCGCTTTCTCGAAATCGCCGATGACGGCTTCGATGCGCTGAAGCCGCGCTTTGCGCTGTTCCTGATCGAGCCGCTTCTTCTCGTTCGCGGCCTCCAGCGATGCCGCGAAGCGCGCCTGTGCGAGCAGCGATTCGGCGTCGTTCGACGCAATCGATTCCGCGGATTCTGCGGGCGATGTCTCCGGTTCGCTCGCCGGCGCGACATCGCTCGCGGATTCCGCCGGCGAAGACGTCGACGTTTCCGCCGCTGTCGCTTCGACCGGCTCGTCTGCGGCAGGCGCACGCACGACAGGTGCTTCACGCGCGACCTGCAGAAGCTTGCGCGCCGCGTCGTAGCGCGCGCGCAGATCCTCGCCGGCGCGTTCTTCGATCGCGCTCCACTGAGCTTCGATCGACGCTTCCGTCTCGACGCCTTCGGGTGCGCGCACGAGACGTTCCAGACGCTCGCACAGCGAGCGTGCGAGCGCGTTCGCGACGCCGGCGTCGCCGCGCGCGATGCGCAGCGCATCCGCGCGTTCGCGAGCGCGGCGGCTGACGCGCTTGTCGGTCTTGCGCGTACGCTCGGCGAGGCGGTCGAGCAGCGCTTCGTCGTCGATGCGCTCGAGCGCCGCGAGCCGAAGCTCGGAAGAAGGATCGGTCGTCGCGCGGTCCGCAAGCAATGCGATGCGCGTCACGCGCGAGAGGGCGTCGGCGCGCAGCGACTCGTCGCGGGCGTTGCGCGCGACGTGCTCGATCAGCGTCGCGTCGTCCTGTGCGCGCAGAAGCCTTCGGCACTCCGCGGCGGCGGGCGATCGCGGATGCGTTCCGGCGAGGAGATCGAGCCAGAGCGCACGGGCGTCGGAGCGCACGCCGGCATCCGTGTCTTCCTTCGCGGCGCGCTGCGTCAGCGCGGGATCGGCAAGGCGCTTCAGTGCTGCGGCGCGCACTCCGGCGTCGACGTCCTCGCGGGCGATCTTCGCAAGGTTCGCAAGGAGCTCGGCATCGTCGTCCTCGACGACGCCGGCGCGGCGGACGACGGCGTCCTTCGATTGCCAGCGGGGCTTGTTGAGGAATCCGGACAGCTTCATCGAAAACTCGAATCGGTCAGAAGAGGCTCTTCACGATATGGAATCCGGCGAGGTATTCGCCGGCCATCGTGCCGAAGTTGGTCAGGAGGAAAACAAGCAGCGTGCGCGAAACGCGGTTCTTCCACCAGCCGGACCAGTGGATCACGTCGTCGCGCAGCGCATCGAAATCGGCGACGCGCGGCCGGTGCAGCCAGAGCTCGGTCGCGGCGCTGACGGCGCCCGACGGCACGCCCGGCCGGAACGGCTTCAGTGGCGCGACGACGAACGCCGTGAGCACGCTGAGCGGATGGCCGCCGCCGGCGATGCAGCCGAGCGCGGCGCAGCCGCCGGTGAAGAGCACCCAGTCGCGCAATGCATCCGCGCCGAGGTGCGCGCCGCGACTGAACGCGATGCCGATTGCGATCGCGACGACGACGAGGAGGCCGACGGCGATCCATTTCGGCCACGGCGATGCGGGCGGCACTTGCGAGAGCTTGTCGCGCAACGGTTTCGCCGGCTCGATCTGCGTCGCGAGCTCGCGGCCGATGCCCTTGAGATGGCCCGCGCCGATGACGACGAGCACACGCTTGACCGGACGATGCATCGCTTCCTCGCGCAGGCTCGCCGTCATGTAGCGGTCGCGCTCGGCGATCAGCGCTTCGTAAAGCGGCGGCGATTCGCGCGCGAATTCGTTGAACATGCTGCCGAGGAGGTCGCCCTGTTTCAGCTTCTCGATCTCGTCCTCGCTGACGTCCTCGCGCGTCAGGAGGCTCGCGCCGAGGCCGCCGATGATGCCGAGCCGGTCGAAGAAGCCGACGCTGCGATATGCGCGCTTCAATGTGACGCCGACTTCGCGATCGATCAGCCACACGGGCAGTCCGCGCGCTTCGGCGCCGTCGATCGCGGCCTTCATCTCGGCGCCGGCTTCGATGCCGAACTGCTCGGCGAGCCGTCGCTGGAATGCCGAGAGCGCAAGATTCGCCGCGACGAGGCCGGCCTTGCCCTGGCGGATGACCTGGAACAGATCGAGCTCGCGGAACGCCTCGGGTTGGCGCAGCGAGCGGAAGCGCGATTCGCAAAGCTCCACGGCGACCGCGTCGAACGATTCGCGCTCGAGCATCGCGCGCACGGCTTCGGCGCTCGCGCGCGACACGTGCGCGGTGCCGAGCAGCACGAACTCGACGTCGCCGCGGCGAACGCGAACGACCGGCTGCTCGGACAGCGCGGACGGCGCAGGGGAAAGGTTCGGGCTATCGGGCATGCGGATCGTCGGACTCAATCGCGGAAGCGCTTCAGAAGATCGCCGTAGGCATCGATGCGGCGGTCGCGCAGGAACGGCCAGATTCGCCGCACGTTCTCGCTGCGTGAAAGATCGATGTCGGCGATCAGAAGCTCGCGCGCGTCGGCGCCGGCGCGCGCAAGGATTTCGCCTTGCGGACCCGCGACGAAGCTCGAGCCCCAGAAGCGGATACCGCGTCCGCCATCGGGCGCAGCCTCGAAGCCGGTACGGTTGCACGCGAGCAGCGGCAATCCGTTCGCGACCGCGTGGCCGCGCTGCACCGTGATCCAGGCGTCGCGCTGGCGTTCCTTTTCGTCGTCGGCGTCGTCGGGATCCCAGCCGATCGCGGTCGGATAGAGCAGGAGATCGGCGCCTGCCAGCGCCATCAAACGCGCGGCTTCGGGATACCACTGATCCCAGCAGACGAGAAGGCCGAGCTTGCCGACCGACGTCGCGATCGGCTCGAAACCGAGATCGCCCGGCGTGAAATAGAACTTCTCGTAGAACGCGGGATCGTCCGGGATGTGCATCTTGCGATACACGCCGGCGAGCGCGCGCGAGCGGTCGAAGACGACCGCCGTGTTGTGATAGAGCCCGGCTGCGCGGCGCTCGAACAGCGAGGCGACGACGACGAGCTTCAGCTCTTCGGCGAGCTTGCCGATGCGCTCGGTGCTCGGGCCGGGAATCGGCTCGGCGCGGTCGAATTCGCCGACGCTTTCGTGCTGGCAGAAATACGGACCGTTGTGCAGCTCCTGCAGCAGCACGAGCGCGGCGCCGGCGCGCGCGGCTTCGCGCAATCCGGTTTCGATCGCATCGAGGTTCGCTTCGCGGCTGCCGCGGTCGGTTTCCTGCAGCAGCGCGACCTTGAGCGTGCGCGACGTGTTCGTGTGCGAAGTCATGCGGCTATTGTCGCAGGGTAGGGTATCGATGTCGCTGCGCCACGAAGGTGGGGTCGCGTCGCGAACCGAAAAGGCCCGTCAGGCCAATACGCCGGCCGGTAGCTGCATCGTCAGGCAATGCACGCTGCCGTTCTGCCAGATCAGCGGGCGCGCGTCGATCGGAACGATCTCGCGGCCGGGATGCGCGGCACCGATGACGTCGGCTGCCTGCCGGTCCGCCGGATCGCCGTACGCGGGAACGAGCACCGCGCCGTTCAGCACGAGGTAGTTCGCGTACGACGCGGCAAGCCGGCGATGCTCTTCGGTCTCGATGATCGGCTTCGGCCAGGGCAGGGCGTGAAGGCGATACGGACGGCCATCCATCGTGCGGAGCGCGGCAAGCTCTTCGCGCATGCGCGCGAGCGTTTCGAAGTGGGAGTCCTCCCGATCGTCACAGGCCTGGAACACGATCGCGTCGTCCGGTGCGAAGCGCGCGAGCGTGTCGATGTGCGCGTCGGTGTCGTCGCCTTCGAGATAGCCGTGATCGAGCCAGAGCACGCGTTTTGCGCCGAGCGCGCCTTCGAGCAGATGCGTCATCTCTTCGCGATCGCTGTGCGGATGGCGCTGATGCAGGCAGCGCCACGTCGTCAGGATCGTGCCCTTTCCGTCCGACTCGATCGCGCCGCCTTCGAGCGCCCAGTCGATGCGCTGATGCGCGGCCGTCCTGAAAATGCCGGCGGCGACGAGCGTCTCGACGAGGCGGTCGTCGCGATCGGCGTCGAACTTGCCGCCCCAGCCGGTGAAGCGGAAATCGAGGAGGCGGAAGTCGATGCCGTTCGTCAGCGTCAGCGGGCCGGAATCGCGAAGCCAGGTGTCGTCGTACTCGACTTCGACGATGCGCAGGCGCTCGTTCGGAACGCCCGCCGCCGCGAGCTCATGGAAGACATGTTCGCGAACGGATGCGTCGGGCACGCAGACGATCAGCGTCTCGAAGCGCGCGATCGCGGCGGCGAGCGCGGCATACGCCTTCTCGATATGCGGCAGTCGGGGCGACCAGTCGGTGGCTTCGGTCGGCCAGGCAATGATCACCGCTGCCTGCGGCTCCCATTCCGCGGGCAGGCGAAACCTCGATAGGCTCATGCGTTTTTTCAGGTGCCCGACGGCGGCGCCGAATCGGCCACGCTGTGGATCACGCGGTTGCGCTCGAAGTAGACCGTGTAACCCGCGTAACGCCAGCGGTTGATCGGCGGATGCCGCGGCGCGTCGCCGCCGGCGGTCGGCAGCTTCTCGACCGGAGCGCCGTAGCGACGCTCGACCTCGGCCATCGTCATTCCGCGCCGAGGCACGTCGGCGCGATGGCTGCGCTCGGCGTTGCTGCGCACGTCGAACGTGTCGGCGTGGGCCGGCGCGGCGATCATGAAGGCCGCGGCAAGCAGCGGCGCGCTACCGAGAACGAACTTCAACTTCATGGTTCAAGCTCCTGTCCCGACTGCACGAATGGCGCCGTTGTAGCAGAAGCCGGGCATCCATTCCATGACGCCGGTGGCAGAGCGCAGAGCCGGCGGGTCGAGAGCCGTGCGCGCGGAATCTCAGCGCTGGCGCGCCTTGAAGCGCGGATTCTTCTTGCAGATCACGAAGACCTTGCCGCGACGGCGGACGACCTTGCAGTCGCGATGCCGCGTCTTCGCGGACTTGAGGGACGAAAGCACTTTCATGGAATGCCTCGGGGCAGAAGTCTGGAGAACGGAAAACGCGGAATCATAAAGGATTTCATGAATCGTGCCTAGAGGCGACGGCTGCCGGAAATCCGTCGTCGATGTCCGCTTGAAGCGCCACCCCTCGTAAGAAGGCATCCGTGCCGTTCGTCGAGTCTTCGCAAGCCAGCCATGGGAGGCCGGCCTCGACGAATCACCGGGGGAGCGCATGTCCAGCATCGATGTCGAGCCGTACGATCCGTTCGAATCGGACGCGATTTTCGCGATCGGATCGCATGAGGCGGATCACCTCGATCGCATGCTGCCGGCCGGCGGCGCGCTCGCGGGGCAGCTCTTCGCGCGGATCCTCGGCGAGGGGCACGACGATCCGCCGCTCGCGCCGGGCACACGCATCGGGTCCTGGCGTCTCGGTGCGCTGCTCGGCTGCGGCGGCAGCTCGATGGTCTATCTCGCCGACCGGGACGACGGGCATTTCGAGCAGCGGGCCGCGCTCAAGATCGTGCGGCCGAACCGGAGCCTCATCGAGCAGTTCCGGCGCGAGCGGCAGATTCTTGCCGAGCTTCGCCATTCTGCGATCGCGCGGCTGATCGACGGCGGAGAGATCGACGGCGGCAGGCTCTGGTTCGCAATGGAGCCCGTGTTCGGCGAGCGCATCGACGATCACGTGCGCAAGCGGCATCTTCCGCTCGATGAACGGCTGCGTTTGTTCGAAGCGGTTTGCGATGCCGTCGCGTATGCGCATAGCCGTCAGCTGATCCATCGCGACATCAAGCCTGCCAACCTGTTAGTCGACGAAGCGGGTCAGCCGAGACTGCTCGACTTCGGGATCGCGTCGTCGTTCGACGAAAGCGACGACGGCGCTTTCGCGATGACGCCGATCTACGCGAGCCCCGAGCAGCATGCGGGCGGCATCGTGACGACCGCGTCGGACGTCTATCAGCTCGGCGCGCTGTTGCGAGCGCTTGTGATGCCGGAAGGCGCGCCATGCGAGACGTTGCCGCGCCGGATGCGCGCGATCGTCCGCAAGGAGCTCGAAGCGATCGTCGCGCGCGCGACCGAAATCGATCCCGCGCTCCGCTATGCGGCCGTGGCGTCGCTTCGCGCGGACGTCGCGGCGGTCCGCCAGCGCCGGCCGGCCTCGGTGATCGGCGGCCCGGCGTATCTCGTCGCGCGATTCTTCGAGAGGAACGCGGTGCCATCCGCGATCGCCTGCACCGCGATCGCGGTGCTGCTCTCGCTCGGCTGGATCTCCGCGCATCGCAGCGGCGCCGGACGCGATCCGGCGCAAGAAGCTCGTCCGCCGGCGCGCCTCGCCGTCGATCCGCTACGCCTCAAGGCGCCGACCTGCGCGGGTGAATGACGTGTACAGAGATTCCCGATCGGCGAACGGGGAAGTCCGCCGCCGCGAAATCCTGGTGATCGTCGGAAACGGCATGACGGGTTTCCGCCTTTGCCAGAAGCTCGTCGAGTGCGGTGCCAACGACGTTCTCGACATCGTGGTGTTCGGCGAAGAGCCGCTGCCCGCCTACGATCGCATCCACCTGACGGACCTATTTTCCGGAAAAACGATCGACGAGCTCACGTTCGCTCCGCGCGAATGGTACGAAGAGAACGGAATCGAGCTTCGCCTCGGCGATCCGATCGTGGCGATCGACCGGGACGACGGCGTCGTCCGCTCGGCATCGGGCATCGAGGTTCCCTACGATCGACTCGTCGTCGCGACGGGATCGCGCCCGTTCGTTCCGCCGATCGAAGGCGTCGATCTGCCGGGCGTCTTCGTCTACCGCACGGTCGAGCACCTCGCGGCGATCATGCAGCACGGCTATTCGATGAAGCGCGCGGCGGTCATCGGCGGCGGCCTGCTCGGGCTCGAGGCGGCGAAAGCGGTCTACGATCTCGGTCTCGAGGTTCATGTCGTCGAGTTCGCGCCGAGGCTCATGCCGCGGCAACTCGACCAGCCGGGCGCCGAGGTCCTTCGCGCGAAGATCGAAGAGCTCGGCATCCGCGTGCACACCGGCAAGGCGACGACGCGAATCACGTCGGGGCTTTCTTCCCCGCATGCGCCGGATCGCGAGGAACGCATCCTTCACTTCGCCGACGGCACGCAACTCGCCGCTGATTTCGTCGTGATCTCGGCAGGCATCCGGCCGCGTGGCGAGCTGCTCGGAGGCTGCGGCGTCGAGCTTGCGAAGAACGGCGCGATCGTCGTCGACGATCGGCTGACAACGTCGGACCCGCGCATCTTCGCCGTCGGCGAATGCGCGATCCATCGCGGCATCACTTACGGACTCGTATTCCCCGGCTACAAGATGGTCGACGTGCTGGTCGACAACCTCGTCGGCGGAACGGCCACTTTCGAGGGAGCGGATCAGTCGGCGAAGCTGAAACTGATGGGCGTGCATGTCGCCGCGCTCGGCGCTTACGACGAAAACGAAGTGCCGAAGAGCAGGGTGCATACGTTCGGCAACGAAAGCGCCTATCGCAAGCTCGTCGTGCGCGAGGGCAAAGGCATGATTGCCGGAGCGATGGCGGTCGGCGAGTGGAAGAACCTCGATCGCGTCCGCGACATGATCGAGCAGTGCCGGCCCGTTTCGTTCTGGGACATACGGCGTTTCCGGAGCACCGGCAACCTCTGGCTCAAGTCGAAGATGCCGCCGATCGCCGAGTGGCCGGCGGAAACGCTGGTTTGCAGTTGCATGCGCGTCGATCGCGGCACGTTGACGCAGGCGCTCGTCGACGGATGCACGAGCGTCGAGCAGCTTTCCGCCCGCACCGGCGCCGGCTCGATGTGCGGTTCGTGCAAGCCGCTTCTCGGCGAGCTGCTCGGCGGCACCGGCCCGGATTCCACGCCGACCGGCAGGAATGACGAAGAAATCTTTCCGTCGCCGATATCGCTGATCGATGCGTCGGCGCGTTTCGCCGAGACCAACGTGGCGCTCGCGCTGCCGCCGGTGCGTGTCGAAGAGAGAGCGGAAAGCATCCCGCCGCCTTCGATGAAGAAGGCGCTCGAAGTCGTCGTATCCGAATTTTCGAAGCATGCAGAGGCTGCTGATCGGAATTTCGTCGCGGCGACGGCAATCGCGAGCGCCGAGCCTTCCTGCGAGACAACGCGTCGTCGCGACCGGAACGCACAGCTTCCGCTGGAGCCGATCTCGGTCGCGGCGAATCCATCACTCGCGTCCGGTCGAATCGCGCCGCTGCGACGGTTCGCCGGAGAGCGCGGACTCAGACTTCTGCTCGCCGTCTCGTTGCTGAGTCTTGTTACCGTGCTCGCGATATCGGTGCTCGGATGGCTCTCGTCGTCGAGCGCGATGCGCTGGTTCCGTTTCGGCGCCTTCTGGACCGAGAACGCATGGCGTCAGGCAACGGGCTACACGATGCTCGCGCTCGGCTTGCCGAGTCTCTTGCTGTCCGCACGCAAGCGATTCAAAGGGTTCACCGTCGGCGACGTCTCGCTCTTTCGTGCCATTCACGGAACGCTCGGCGCGCTGATGCTGATCGTGTTGATTCTCCATGCCGGTTTTCGTCTCGGCAGGAACATCAACGAAGCGCTGACGATCGACTTTCTGATGCTCGGTGCGCTCGGCGCCATGGCCGGCGGCGTGACGGCGCTGAGCCACTGGTGGAATCCCATCGTTGCGCGTAACCGGCGACGCGCCTGGAACGCGATTCATCTCGTTCTCGTCTGGCCGTTGCCGGTGCTTCTGATCCTGCACATCGTCAGCGTCTATTTCTATTGAACGGACGCGGACTCATGAGCAAGCGCGCTTCGCTGATCTGGTTCGTCCTCGTCACCGCCGTTCTCGGCGGCTACTACGGCGCGCCTTTCTTCTTCGACAAGAGCGACAAGCGCGTGCACCTGCCCGGCGAGACTTCCGCCGGGCATCACCAGATCGAGATCGCCTGCAAGCAATGCCACACGCCGTTCGGCGGCGTGAAGAACGACGCGTGCAACCAATGCCACGCGGATGAGCTCCATGCCGCCACCAACTCGCACAACGAGGAAAAGTTCGCCGATCCACGCAACGCGGATCGCATTTCGGCGCTCGACGCGCAGAAATGCACGACCTGCCATCGCGAGCACGTGCCGGATCAAACGCGGGCAGGCGTCACGATCGCCGCCGATTTCTGCGTCAAATGCCATCAGGACGTATTCACGGAGCGTCCCACGCATGCGGCGCTTTCGCCGGACAGCTGCGGCAATGCGGGCTGCCACAATTTCCACGACAACCGCGCGCTCTACGAGGATTTCCTCCGGAAGCATTTCGACGAGCCTGCGCTGAAGACGGTCGCTCGAGTGATGCCGCTCGGTACGACATCCGCCGGCAAGGAATCCCGCAAGGCGCTCTTTGCGAAAGATCGGGATGCGCCCGCTTCGTCGGATCTCGATCCGACGATCATCCATCAGTGGGAAACGACGGCGCATGCGAAGGCAGGCGTCAACTGTACGGACTGTCATCGCGAAAACGATACGGCGGGCAACGCCGTTCGCTGGACGAATAAGGTCGACCATGCCGCGTGCACCCGCTGCCACCGGACCGAGGACGAGGGTTTCCTCAAAGGCCGGCACGGCATGCGGATCGCGGCGGGCTTGACGCCGATGACGCCCGGCATGGCGCGACTGCCGATGAAGCCGGATGCGAAGGACCGCGAGCTCGATTGCAACTCGTGTCATTCGGCGCACGAATTCGATGCTCGCAAGGCAGCCGTGGAGTCCTGCCTCGGCTGCCACGACGACACGCACAGCCTCGCGTACGAGAGCTCGCGGCATTACCAGCTGTGGAAGCTAGAGCAGGACGGAAATGCCGAGGCGGGCACCGGCGTCAGTTGCGCCACCTGCCATCTTCCGCGCGAATCGCATCAGAAGGACGGCGTGGAGATCGTCACGGTTCAGCACAACCAGAACGACAACCTTCGTCCAAACGACAAGATGCTGCGCAGCGTCTGCATGAGCTGCCACGGGCTCGCTTTCTCGATGGATTCCCTCTCCGACGCGGATCTCGTGCGACGCAACTTCAACGGCAAGCCGCAGGGTCACGTCGCAAGCCTCGAGATGGCAAAGAAGCGGGGAAACACACTCAAACCAGGAGACTGACAGTGATCAAGCGATTGAGCGTATTCGAGGTATTGGCAAGCACGGCATTGATTTCCGCATTCGCCGCAGCGGCAGCCGGCTGCGGAGCCGGAGGAAAGACCGAAACGGGCATCTCGCCGCAGGTCATGGCGGACGGCCTTTATGCGGTGATGTCGGCCGATCGTGCGGTCTATGCGGAAGAGGTCGTGACGAGACTCCAGGACAAGGACAAGGTCATCAAGGCCGACGAGCATTTCGACGATCAGAAGGCGTTGCCGCTTCCGGCGCAGATGTTCCGCATGGGCGCCGAACGAGCGCGCAAGGGAGGGCAGGGGTTCTCGTATTCGCTTCTGTCGGAATGGGCGATCAACAAACAGAATGCTCCGAAGACCGATGCCGAGAGAGCGGGCCTCAAGGCAGTCGCCGAAGGTGGGAAGAACTACTACGCCGAAGAGAATCTCGGCGGAAAGAAATACTTCACCGCCGTTTACGCCGACAAGGCGGTCGCCGAGGGTTGCGTCACGTGCCACAACCATCATGCCGACAGTCCGAGGAAGGATTTCAAGCTCGGCGACACGATCGGCGGCGTAGTCATCCGGATTCCGCTCGACAGATAACAGCGTCACGCGGAAAGGCGTCGAGCGCTTTCACGCAAAGCGCTCCTGCAGCCAGGAGTCGTCCCATGAATTTTTCCGAAAAACGCCGTTATCCGCGCCTGTCGCTGTTCGCCGGCGCGCTGATCACTCGTCACGGCGAGGGCCATTTGAGCGAAGTGCGCGACCTCTCGCAGGGCGGGGCCAGACTGGCGCGTCCGAGCAACTGGCCGGGCCGCCTCGACGGGACGTGCCGCATCTATTTCATCTTCGAGCAGGAAATCGTCATCGCGCTCGATGCGCATTGCCTGCGCGAAGGCGCCGAAGATCTCGCTTTCGAATTCCTGCCCGGCCAGGAAACCCGCGTCGGAGCGTTGCTGTACGAATCGCGTTTCCTGAATCAGGAGCGTGAAGTCGACTGAAGCGGGCTCGCCGAAAGTTTCGATTGAACCGCGCACGGGCTGTCATGTCGACCGCGCATGGAGAAATGAGGAGACCTTCCGAATACGGAAGGCCTCCGTGAAGCGCAGCGGCTCCGGCGTGAGAAGTCCGCGCGAGGACAGGGCTAGCGCAATCTGCGATCGCCTACGCTGCGACGATGCTTCGTCACGGTCTTCGGCGCAACGTTCGGATTCGCAGCGCCTGCTGCAAGCGGTACGCACGCCACGCCGTCGAACCCGTCGCAGAAGATGCGATCGTTGTTCTCGACCGGCGTCACGATCAGCGTCGCCGACGCGGGAGCGGCATTGTCGCCGAGCGTCGTGTGCAATGCGCCCGCGGCGATCGTGTTGACGTACGTTCCGGCATCATCGCTCGCGACATCGACGCCGACCGTGCACGAGCCGTTCGCGGGGATCTCCGCGGGCGTGTTCAGCGTGATCGTCGTGCCGCCGCTCGTCGCGCCGACAGTTCCTTTCGGACACGTCGTCGAGGCGTTCGCCGGAGTGGCGACGACGAGGCCGGACGGCAGCGTATCGACGAGACCGGCGAGCAGCGTCGCGGCGCTCGTGTTCGCGTTGCCGAGCGTCAGCGTCAGATGGCTCGGCGAGCTTGCGGTCACGCTCGACGGCGAGAACGCCTTCGATAGAGTCGGCGCCACCGGTAGCGCCGTCACGGTCAGTGTCGCGCCCGTCGGCGACGCGTTGGTGCCTATGTCGGTGACGAGCGCGCCGGCCGGAATCGTGTTGACGTAGCTTCCCGCCGTCGCCGAGTGAACGCTCACGTTGACCGTGCACGAGCCGTTCACCGGAATCTGCGCACCGCTCGAGAGCGAGAACGAGCCCTGTCCGGCCTGCGCGGTGACCGAGCCGCCGGCGCACGTTGTCGAGGCGTTGGCAGGCGTCGAGACGACGAGACCGGTCGGGAACGTATCGGTTAACAGGGACGTCAACGTCGCCGCGACGGCATTCGTGTTGCCGAGCGTCAGCACGAGAGTGCTGTCGGCGCCGACGGCGACTTGGTCGGGCGAGAACGCCTTCGCGAGCGTCGGCGCGATCGGTGTCGTCACGATCAATGTGGCGCTGGCCGCCGATGCGTTTGAGCCCTTGTCGGTGACGAGCGCGCCGGCCGGGATCGTGTTGACATAGCTGCCTGCCGTCGACGAGCGCACGTTCACCTTGACCGTGCACGTGCCGTTCGGCGGGATCTGCGAACTGCTCGCGAGCGAGAACGAGCCTTGTCCCGACTGCGCGGTAACCGAGCCGTTCGGGCAGGTCGTCGATGCGTTGGGCGATGTCGAAACGACCAGGCCCGAGGGGAATGTGTCGGTCAACGCCGAAGTCAGCGTCGCCGCGCTTGCATTCGAATTGCCGAGCGTCAGCGTGAGCACGCTGTCCGTGTTGACGACGACGCTGCCCGGCGCGAACGCCTTCGCGACCGTCGGCGCGACCGGCGCGGCAGCGACGGCAAGGCTGACGGGCACGTCGATCAGCGTGTGGGTCGGATCGTTCGTCGTGACGCAGAGATGTGCGGAATAGTTGCCGGCGGTGAGCCCGACGGCGTCGACGTCGACCGTCGAATCCTGCGAAGCGGCGCCGGCGACGGAGCCGGATGTCGGTGTCTCGTCGACCCATGGCACATCGGATGGGCTGGTGCAGTTCGCGGTCGCTTCCGTCATCGACCAAGTCAATGTCGCGCCGCCGTTGTTGGCGACGTGCAGAACGTCCGAAGCGCTGCCGCCGAACGCGACGCTGAACGACAGCGTTGCCGGCGTGACGTTTGCGAGCGGATTGGCTATGAAGTTCGCGATGACCGTGCAGTCAGCTGTAACCGGGTTCGTCGTGAACACGGTGTTCACGAGCGAGCCGCCGCAGGTGCCGCCGACGCCCGCGATCTGGAAGCCGGAGGAGGGCGTCAACGTGAAGCTCGTCGTGTCGCCATCGTCGACTGTCTGCGGCGTCGAAGGCGCGATCGTGCCGGACGGCGTACCGACGCTTGGCGTCACGGTATGCGTGACGACGATCGGCGCGAAGTTCGCGATGACCGTGCAATCCTCCGTGACCGGATCCGTCGTGAACACGTTATTGACGAGCGTGCCACCGCAAGTGCCGCCGACGCTCGCGATCTCGAAGCCGGACGACGGCGTCAACGTGAAGCTTGTCGTGTCGTCGTCGTCGACCGTTTGCGGCGTCGAAGGCGCGATCGTGCCGGACGGCGTACCTACGCTTGGCGTCACGGTGTGCGTCGTCGTCTCGGTCGTGCAGCTCGGAAACCTGAAGGAACCGATGCGCGTGTGCCAGTTGCCGCTGTTGCCGCTGGTCTGGCTGTCGTAATATTCGTTCGTGTACCAGAACGTGCAATCGTCGGTCGGATCGATGCTCATCGACGAGTAGTCGCCCCATCGGTGGCAGGCCGCGCCGCCGCAGGTGTTCACTTGCGATCCCGCGCCCTGCACCAGCACGGTCTCGGTCTGCGAGAGATTGTTGAGCGGATCGCCGACGAGACGTCCCGAATAGGCGACGCTCGGGAAGTTCGGGCTCGACGCGTTCGACGTCGCATAGCCGAGCGCCATGTTGCCGAGCCTGTCGACGGCGAGAGCGCCCATCCACCGATAGAGCGTCGCATCCGGCGCGTAGATCTGCTGCTGCACGGCAGTCGTCGAGATGCTGCTCCCGGACACGTTGATCTCGGCCCATTGCGGCCGCGCCGTGCCCGAGCCCGCGCCTCGCACCGTGTGCACGACCCAGAGCGATTCGGCGCTGCCGATCTTGCGGTACTGCGCCTTCTGCATGAGGCGGTCGCCGAGTGAATCGAGGTTGTTGCCCGACGTCGCGGGAGGCGGCTGCGGAACGATGTTCTGGCCCGGATCGGAATAGGTCGACTGGCTCACGCTGACCGCATTGCCGAGCGTGCCGCCCGCCCCGCAGCCGGCACCGGGCGTGAACTTGCGCACGTCGAACGCGAACGCCGTCTGCGATTCGGACACAAAATAATTCGGCGTGCCCGCTGGCGGCAGCGAACCGGCGCTCGTGCCGAGCAGGTTGCTCGGCAGCATCGAGAACACGTTTGAGCTCGCGAGGAAACCGAGCGAGCTGTTCGACGATGTGAGCGCGTGTCCCGCGAAGAGATCCGCTCGATTGAACGAGCCGAACGCGACGCCGCGATAGGCGCCGGCCGGCATCTGGAATTCGTTCGTCGCCATGTAGAGGCAGTCGGTCCAGACGCCGAACTTCGGATAGTCGTTGAGATAGCCGACGGGAGGCTGTCCCGCCGCGCCCGTGTCCATGCGCACCGCATACAGCCACCAGCCGCCGGCGACGGGATCGCTCGACTTCGACACCGCGAAGCACTGATAGAACGGCGCAACCGGGTTGCCCCCGCTCGTCGTGAACGCGAAGTTCGTGAGGATCCAGCGATCGGCGAGCGCATCGTGCAGCACCACCGGATCGCCGAAATTGCTGCTGTCGCACGGGGTGCCAGTGCCGGCGCCGAGCCAGAGCGCGTTTTCGGTGAATGCGGCGAGCAAGGTGCCGGTCTTGCTGTAGATCGCCCAGGCGTCGTTGACTGCCTGGATGTAGTGATTCGGGCCGACGTCGCCGTTGACGTCCGGCGGAAAGCCGGCGCCGGCCTGTCCGCCGGTCACGGTCTGCGTGAAGCTGAGCCCGTCGAAGTTCTGGATCGGAGCCGGCATCGGCGCCAGCGCGATGTTCGGCTGGCTCGGCGACGGCGGCACGACGGGCTTTTCGCTCTCGGGCTCCTCGAACTCGTTCCAGTGATGGAGCGCCTGCGGACGCACATAGAGCGGCAGATCGCGAACGTCGCCGTTGAATTCGGACGGCTCTACGCGCTGGACGCCATACGTCGTCGCATCGATGCCAAGCGGAGGTCCGCCCGAATCGCTTTGCGCGACGACGTATCCACGGCCTGTCTCAGCGGAAACCGGCGCTGAGACGACGCCGAAGATCGTGCATAGGAACGCGAACGCCCCCGCGAACGAGTAAGAACGAAACATGCAGGCCCCCTGTGCCGGTTGTCGTACCCATTGGCGGATACGTTATCCGTCCTTAGACGGAGACGGCCGGACTCTAGCGCGATCTACCGGGGATTTGTGTAGCGGGGCACGCGTTTGCTTGTCGGGTGAGCTGGGGAATTGATAGGAGTTTCGCCTGCCTTTTTGGTGCGTAATGTCTATTATGTAAAATAATATGAGGTGAGATGCATTTCGGTATGACTTGGCGTGCCGAGCCTCCCCTAGCGCTCTCGGTGAATGTCCACTCCGATACAACGCATGGCTGCGTTTCCGTACTGAGACAAATTGCCGACTTCGCCGTTTTCCGAAAGATGTTGCGCATAGCCGGCGTCGTTGCAGAAGTCGCGTCCGCGAACGGGCTCCCTGGGAAAATACAGGATTCGACCGGATTCCGACTTACGCGCCGGTGTCACACGCGAAGCGGCGTGCGGCGCCTCGGGCGATCTTGGGATCGACGCACCGACCGTCGCGGGCAACGAACGCCGGACGGCGCCTTCGGGCAGTTGTCCGGAGCGGACGAACAGCGTGATCGCCAGCACGGCGAAAGCTGCTACGGACACGATCGCGCCCAACTGCCGAATCGACATTGATCCGATCTCCTGTGCACACCGGATATACACCGCCCTGAGACAGATAGCGTTCGCGCGTATGCACGGTCCCTGACATCGGCATTGTCCGGTTCTACGACGCTTCTCGTAAAAGATATCCGGCCGCCGGATTCGCCGGTGTCTTCCCATGCCGAACTTTACGAGGAAATCATGAAACGAGCCAACGCAGTATGCGTATTCGTGGGCCTGCTCTCCCTCTGCGCATCAGCGCACGCCGAAGATTCGTCCGACTGGGTCGCCAAGTTCGGCATGCACTACGTCGATCCGAAATCGGACAACGGCACCCTCGCTGACGGCGCGTTTCGCGCCCATATCGGTTCGGACGCGCAGCCGACGATCGCCGCCGAATACTTCTTCAACGGAAACTGGAGCATTGAGGCGCTCGCCGCACTTCCGTTCGAGCATGATGTCAAGCTGGACAGTCCATCGACAGGCTATTACGGCGTGAAGGTAGCGACCGTCAGGCAACTGCCGCCGACGGTGAGCTTGCAATACCACTTCAACCAAGACGGGGCCATTTCTCCGTTTGTCGGACTTGGGTTCAGCTACACGTGGTTCCTCAGCGAGCACACGCGCGGACCGCTCGACGCAGCATCGCTTGACCTCGAAAATGCTTTTGGTCCCGCGGCTCATGTCGGTGTCGATATCAAGCTCGACGAGCGCTGGCTTCTTTCCCTTGACGCCCGCTGGATTGATATCGATACGGATGCGAAGTTGAACGGTGCTCGTATCGGAACGGTTCATATCGATCCGTTCGTCTACGGCTTTGCATTCGGATATCGGTTCTAAACCGATGGCATCGCACTTCGCAAGCTTCCTCTGGGAATGCCGCGCGAATCCGAATGAACGCTGGCTGGCCGACATGTCCGTGTTTCATCGACCACTCATGCACGCGATCCCACGCTGGCCGCTCACCCACGGCAAGCGAGGACATCGCATGAACACGATCCATTCGATTACCGCATCGCGCATCCTGCTGATCGGCGCCATCGGCTTTCTGGCCAGCACCGCCTGGGCGCAGGACACCCCTACTCCGCCAACGGCGGATCAGGCCAAGAAGGAAATGCAGTCCAACAAGAAGGACCCGCTCGCGATCCAGAGCTCCGGCCCCGAGGAATGGAGCATGTTGAAGGGTCACGAGAAAGGCTACGTCTCGAAATCCGATGCGCTGCCGAACAGCTGGCTCGAGCACAACTTCACGAAATGCGATGCCGATCAGGACGGCAAGGTCACCGAGGCCGAATACAGGAAGTGCCAGAAGATGATGTAGGGCTGGATACGCGGGCGTCGGAACGGCGTCCGCGATTCACGCGGATTTGCGGCGCCTGCGAGAGGTCTTCGCGGGCGCCGTCGTCTTGGTCTTCGCGGCCTTCTTCGATGCGGCACGCTTCGCGCCGGTGGCCGCCGTCCGCTTGTTCGAAGCGATGCTTTTGCGCAGGAGATCCATGAAGTCGACGACGTTCGTCGTCGCCTCCTCGGACACTTCCTCCTCCGCCGGCGGCGTGACAAGACCTTTGCTCTTCATGCGCTTCTCGATGACCTTGTGCAGGCGATCGCGGAACTCGTCGCGGTAGTCCGACGGCTTCCATGCTCCGGACATCGCTCCGATCAGCTGCTCGGCCATCTCGACTTCGCGACGCGTGACGCGCTGCGAGGCCGCATTGCCCGAGGGAATCTCGTAGTCCTCGACTTCGATCAGCTCCTGCGGATAGCGCATCAGCACGAGCTGCAGCGCCTCGTCGCGCACGGTCACGGCCGAAAGATACTCGCGCGTGCGGATGACGACGTGCGCGATGCCGATCTTGCCGGTCTTCGCGAGCGTCTCGCGCAGCAGCACATAGCCTTTCTCGGCGTTCTTGCCGGGAACGAGCACATAAGGCTTCTCGAAGTATTCGGGCCCGATCGCGCCCGCGTCGATGAAGGCCGCGATCTCGACGGCCGCGTGACTTTCCGGCGCCGCGGCGCGCAGATCCTCGTCCTCGAGAACGACGTAGCTGCCCTTTCGGTATTCGAACGCCTTCACGACGTCCTTCCACGGCACTTCCTCGCCGGTCTCGGCGTTGACGCGCTCGTAGCGGATCGGCGCGTTGTCGCGGCTGTCCAGCATGCGGAAATGAAGATCCGTGCGACGCTCGCCCGGCATCAGGCGGATCGGAATATTGAGGAGTCCAAAGGACAACGTGCCTGTCCAGATCGGTCGGGCCATGTCACGGTCTCCTCGTCATCGAAGCGTCAACGCGTGCGCAAATCTCGGCCGCAACGCGGCGCACACCGCCGATGCGCTTCGCTCGCAGTCCGGCTGGAAGCGAGCGCTTGCATCGCCGAAGTCTAGCCACTGTGACGAGCTCTTGTCCGTGCCGCCTTGCGAGCGGCAGCGGATCTTCCGCGCGCGCCTTTCGTGCGGGCGGCTTTGCGAGCCGCGGCGGAACGGCTGGCGGCGCTGCGCTTGCTCGCCGCCGAGCGCGCCTGGCGCGACAGCGATTTTCGCGAAGCAGCGCTGTGGCCTTCGCGCCGCAGTGCTTTCTTCGTCGCAGCCGATCGTTTCGCCGATCGGGCACCGCGCTTCGTGGCAGCAGCGCGCTTGCGTGTGCTCGATGCTTTCTTTTTCGACGCGCCTTTGCGCGGAATATCGATTCCGGCCCTGCGGGCCTTCGAAAGTCCGATCGCGATCGCCTGACGGGCCGAGCGCGCGCCGTGTTTTCCCTCTCGGACATGCTCGATTTCCTCGCGGACGAATTCGCCGGCCTGCGTGCTTTTCGACTTGCCTTCGCGCTTGTCGCGCCTCGCGCGTGCGAGAGTGGTCTTGTCGGGCATCGTGGTTGCTCCTTTGACATGCGGAATGATTTCCGCGACGGCGGCGACGCCGATCGTCGAGAGCTCGATGAGGCAGATGCGCGCCATTCCGTTCATGCCGATGAGACGACGCAGGCACGGCCGGACGATTTCTTCGCACCATCGAAGATCCGCGTCGCGCCGAATGTGCTCGCAGTCACCTGAATAACAACCGGACCACGGACGCCGGCTGCGCGATCACTTCGGCAATCGGCGCAGCTTTGTGAGATCGGCGACGAGCGCTTCGTATGCCGCATCGTAGCCGCCACCGATCCGCGCGCGCAGCACGGCCGACGGATGCACGGTCGCGAGGCACCATCGATCGCCTTCGAGCCTGTGCCATCGGCCGCGCTCTTCTGTCAGCCGAAAATCTGGGCCGAACATCACGCGCGTCGCCAGCGCGCCGAGGCAGACGACGTACCGCGGCGCGATCGTTTCGAGCTCTCCGTTCAGCCAGCGCAGGCACGCGTCGACCTCCGCGGCATTCGCGCGCTTGTGCAGACGGCGCTTGCCGCGCAGCTCGAACTTGAAATGCTTGACGACGTTCGTCACGTAAAGCCGCTCGCGATGGATGCCGATGCTCGCGAGCGCCTCGTCGAGCAGTCGTCCGGCGGGACCGACGAACGGCAGACCTTCGAGATCCTCGCGATCGCCGGCCTGCTCGCCGATCAGCATGATCCGCGCGTCGTCGGGACCGTCGCCGAATACGGTCTGGGTCGCAGGCTCCCACAACGGACATGCCCTGCACCGGCGCGCCGCGCGACGTAGCGCATCGATGCCGGACGGTTGCTTTCGGGATCGCATCGCGATTGCGGCCGCAATTCGTTGCAATCGGCGCATTGTGCACGCGCCAAGCCGTCTCTCCGCTGACGCAGGAGAGGCGCGTGGAAAAGCGGTGCAGCGAAGCGCGAGCTATCTCCGCGCCCGGAAGAACCCCTTCAGCAGATCGCCTGCCTCGTCGGCGAGCACGCCCTCGTCGACCGTGACGCGATGATTGTGCCGCTCGTGCTGCAGCAGATCGAACACGCTGCCAGCCGCGCCGGTCTTCGGATCGCGCGCCGCGAAGATCACGCGTGCGATACGCGCGTGCACGATCGCGCCCGCGCACATCGCGCATGGCTCCAGCGTGACGTAAAGCTCCGCACCGGGAAAGCGGTAGTTGCCGAGCCGGCGCCCGGCATCGCGCAGCGCGAGAATCTCGGCATGCGCCGTCGGATCGGACGCCGCGATGTTGCGGTTCCATCCTTCTCCGATGACACGACCGTCGCGCACGAGCACGGCGCCGACCGGGACTTCGCCCTCGTGCGCGTCGGCGTGACGCGCAAGCTCCAGCGCGTGACTCATCCAGCGGATGTCCGCATGTCCTCCCTCTCGGGACGTGGATTCGTCCATCAGTCGACCAGCCGCTTATCGTGTTATCCGCTTCTCGATCCAATCGAGGATGTCGTCCATGACTTCCTCCTTGCCGAGATCATTGAGAGGATCGTGGAAGCGACCCTCGTAGCGCTTGAGCGTCTTGTCGGCGGAACCGGCCCGTTCGTAAAAATATTCACTGCCGCTGAGCTTTGCAGCTCTGTCTTCCGTGCCGTGAATGATGAGCAGCGGAGACCGAATATCTTCGAATGACCGCTTGAGCTTCTCGTCTGCGCGCACTATCGCTGCCATGGTGGCCAGAGGCTGGGCTTCTCGCTCGATGAGAGGATCATTGTTCATGGCCTGCAGGACCTTGGGATCGCGCGAAAAATCATCGTTCCTGAGCGCAATGGATCGGTGGTGCGGCGCTACGTGACTCAGGCCCTTCAGAAGCGCCAGCGCGAAATCCGGCGCGGGTACTTCGAATGCGAAATCCTCGCAGATCAGACCCGCGAGCTGCGAACCGTGCTCGAGAGCGAACAGGCACGCGATCACCCCGCCGGCGCTATGGCCGAGGAGAAATAGCGGGACGTCAGCCTCGCGCGTCCTCGCATGCGCGACGAGTGTCACGAGGTCGTCGACATACTCATCGAAATTCTCGATATAGAAGCGTTCACCTGTGGACTCGCCGCGCCCGCGCAGGTCGAGCGCATAGGTCGCCAGACCATGTGCCGAGCATTGTTCGCCAACCCAGCCGTAATAGCCACTGTGAGAGTTGAATCCATGGCAGATCGCGAGGATGGCTCGTGCCGGAAAGTCAGGTCGCCACGCGCGAAGAAACAGAGCGCCCCCGGCGCCCTGGATTTTCTCTTCCTCGATGAAGGCCGTCGGCTTGCCGGATGAAGCCATGTTCGCCTCCTAGTTATGGATGGGTTCGTCAGCGGCGTCGACGTAACGGGTGTCGGTCGGGCCCTGGCCCGTGATGTAGACCACGGTCGGCTTATCGCCCGTGAAGGCGAAGTGAGCCACGTCCGCGGGCTCGGTATAGAAACTTCCCGGTCCGAGCTCCGTGGTCGCTTCTTCCTTCGCGACCTTTCCGTAACCGAAATGCCAATCTCCCGAGACCACGAGTGCGGTGCGATTGTCGTTATGCGTATGGGCGGCAATTCGGGTGTACGCGGGTACCCGGATCTCGAACGCGTAGGGACCGGCTGCATCGGGATTACCCGAGAGAATCGTGGTCTGCACGCCTTGCAATTGCGACGTGCCGGCGCCTCCTCCGCCGCGCGCCAACGCATCGACTTGCGCAGCACTCAGCCGGGTCGGCTGCAAGGCGACGATGGAGCCCGAACCGACGAGAAATGCACGGATTGCAGCGATCGGCGCTTGCGGCTGCTCTTCCATCAGCCAGTGCCCCGCATCCTTCACGACGACCTCGCGGACATCATCCGCCGCGAAGCGCATGATGAACGCCATGGTCGCGCCCAGGGAATGATCTCCGCCGATCGCCAGTACCGGCATCTTGAGTCGACCGCGGGCGACCGCGGCCCGATTGTCGATTGCGTCCTGATCGAAAGCTGCGAATTGCGCGAATCCGGCGTGCATGTGGCCGGGCAGTGCGTAGAGCTTCGCATAATGGACGCGCGATGCTTCGTCGAAGCGTGTCGGATCGGCGGCGAAGTCGTTCCAGAACCGATCCAGATAGATGCGTTCGCGACCGGCCACCAGCCGCTCCATATCCTTGCCGCCGAAGCGGAAATGCCACAACAACGGGCTCTTCAAAATCTCGTCCCACGGACCCACGCCGGGTACCGGGGCATCCATCATCACGAGCTTCGTGGTGCGATCCGGATATCGTTCGGCAAACGCGAAAGCGACCATGTTTCCGATGTCGTGACCCACGATATCGGCCCGAGCAATCTTGAGACTGTCCAGCACATCGGCCACGTCCTTGGCCTGGTTCATCTTCTCGAAGCCGTTTGTCGGCACTGCGGAAAGTCCCATTCCCCGAAGATCCGGCACAATGACCATATGCTCATTCGCGAGGACGGCGGCCAGCGGCGCCCACATGTCACCCGTGTCGGCAAAGCCATGCAGCAGCACGACGGCCGGTCCGTGACCCCCGGTTCGCACGTGAATCGTCGTGCCGTTGACCGGAAGCTCCCGGGTGGAAAATTCCTTCGGGAAGGGCTGCACCCCCGCCACGGCGGGCAGCGACACGAGCAGGTGGAGCATTAGTGCCGCCGCGCCGAGCATTTTGTCGGGGAACATGAACGCCTCCGCTTATGAGTAAAGGGAGAATCAGCCAGTTGTCCACATAAAATGTACCGATAGGTATACAAGTAACAGACTTATCGATATGGTGTCAACCGATTTCTATACTGATCGTTATATAAGATGAAAAGCAAAGTCGTGAAAGGTCGTCCGCGGGAGTTCGACATCGATCAGGCGCTCGAGCGCGCCATGGCGCTCTTTTGGCGCCAAGGTTACGAAGGTACCTCGCTGTCGGATCTCACGCGGGAACTCCGTCTCACGCGTCCAAGCCTCTATGCTGCCTTCGGCAACAAGGAGCAACTGTTCCTCAAGGCGCTTGATCTGTACGAGGCGCGGGCCGGATATCGGCAAGCCGCACTTTATGCCCCAACGGCGTTCGCTTATGCCAAAGCCCTCCTCGAGGGAGCCGCCGACTTGCACGGCAATAAAAGGAACCCGCCCGGGTGCCTGGGAGTCCAGGGGGCGCTCGCGTGTGCACCGGAATCACAACCGATCCGCGATGAGCTGGCTCGTCGTCGTCGCCTCGGCGAGCGCGCCATTCGCGATCGCCTGCAACAGGCGAAAGCGGCCGGCGACCTGCCGGCGCAGGCAAACCCGGCGGACCTGGCACGCTATCTGTCGGTCGTCATCTATGGAATCACCGTGCAGGCGGCCGGTGGCGCAACGCGCAAGGAACTGAGACGCGTGGCCGAGCTCGCCTTGTGCAACTGGCCCCGGATCTAGGGCGCCACATAAAACTCAACGCCACCGGCGTGAGCCGATCGTGCGACTGAGGAGGGCCTCGCTCACTCCCACTCGATCGTCGCCGGCGGCTTGCCGCTGATGTCGTAGACGACGCGCGAGATGTCCGGGATCTCGTTGATGATGCGCGTCGATACGGTGTCGAGCAGGTCGTACGGCAGGCGCGACCAGTGCGCCGTCATGAAGTCGACGGTTTCGACGGCGCGGAGCGCAACGACCCACTCGTACGCTCGCCCGTCGCCGACGACGCCGACCGATTTCACCGGCAGGAACACCGCGAACGCCTGGCTGACCGTGTCGTAGAGTCCCGCCTTGCGGAGCTCTTCGATGAAGATGCGATCGGCTTTCTTCAGGATCTCGGCGTATTCGCGTTTGACCTCGCCGAGAATCCGCACGCCGAGCCCCGGTCCCGGGAACGGATGCCGGTAGACCATCTCGCGCGGAAGGCCGAGCTCGACGCCAATCCTTCGCACTTCGTCCTTGAACAGTTCGCGCAGCGGCTCGACGAGCTTCAGGCTCATCTCGGCCGGCAGCCCGCCGACGTTGTGGTGCGACTTGATGACATGCGCCTTACCGGTCTTCGAGCCGGCCGATTCGATGACGTCGGGATAGATCGTGCCCTGCGCGAGCCACTTCACGCCTTCGAGCTTGCGCGCCTCCTCGTCGAAGACTTCGACGAACGTGCGGCCGATGATCTTGCGCTTCGCTTCGGGGTCCTCGACGCCTTTCAGGGCCGCATAGAATCGCTCGGCGGCATCGACGCGGATCACGCGAACGCCCATGTGCCGGGACAATGTCGCCATGACCTGATCGCCTTCGCGCCAGCGCAGCAATCCGGTATCGACGAAGACGCAAATCAGCTGATCCCCGATCGCCTTCTCGAGCAGCGCCGCGACGACCGACGAATCGACGCCGCCCGAAAGTCCGAGCAGCACCTTATCCTTGCCGACTTCGGCGCGAACGCGCGCGACGGCATCGTCGATGATGCGACCCGGCGTCCAGAGCGTCGCGCATCCGCAGACGTCGACGACGAACCGCCGCAGGATCTCGGTGCCCGCCTTCGTGTGCGTGACCTCCGGGTGGAACTGCACGCCGTAGCGCCGCTCGGCTTCGTTCGCGATCGCGGCGACTGGCACCGTGTCGGTCGAACCGACGATCGCGTAACCTGGCGGCACCTTCGTCACGCGATCGCCGTGAGACATCCAGACGTCTAGCTTGCCGCGCTCGTCCGCGAGCCCATCGAAAAGACGGCTCGATACGAGCGGCTTGACGGCCGCATGGCCGAACTCGCGCGCGTGTCCGCCTTCGACCGATCCGCCGAGCTGCATCGCCATCGTCTGCATGCCGTAGCAGATACCGAGTAGCGGCAAGCCGCTGTCGAACACTTGCCGCGGCGCACTCGGCGCATCGCTCACGGTCGTCGATTCGGGACCGCCCGACAGGATGATGCCGCGCGGCGCGAATCTCGCGATCTCCGCCGGATCGTGATCCCAGGCCCAGATCTCGCAATAGACGCCGATCTCGCGCACGCGTCGCGCGATCAGCTGCGTGTACTGCGCGCCGAAGTCGAGGATCAGGATGCGGTCGCTGTGGATGTTCGCGTCTTGCGTCATTTCTCGGCGTTCCAGCGGTCGGCGTCGGCGAGCATCGCTGCGAGCAGCGGATGCGGCGTCTCGGAAAATGGGTTGGCGATCGTCACGCCGTTCCAGGTGAAACCGTCCTGCATGTCTTCGGACAGGAGGAGACGGCACTCGGCTCTGGCGGCGGCAGCAACGACGATCGCATCCCAGATCGAGAATCGATGCGCTTCGGCAAGATCCATCGCCGCCAACAGGACCGGCTCCGAAGTTTCGATCAGAGCAAATGAGTCGCTCCAGCCGAGCACCCGTTCGCGAGCTTGCTTCGCGTTTTGACCACCCTTGCGCACGAGCACTCTGAAAAGCTCGCCCAGTACCTGCACGGGGATGAAAACGGTCAGCTGCGCGAGGCGATCGGTGAGAGTGATCGCACGTTCGCGGCGAGCGTCGTCGTCGATGCCTTCGGCGTACGCAAGAACGTTGGTGTCGATTGCGACACGCATCAATCGTCGTACAACTCGTCGCGCGTCCAGCGCCCTGCGTTGAGGACGGGTTGGCTTTTGAGGCGCGCCAGCAGCAACTCACGCGCACGGCGCGTGACGTTCGAGCCTTCATCGACAGGTGTGATCTTCGCGACCGGCTTGCCGTGCGAGGTCACCACATAGGTCGCGTGAGTCTCGCGGACGCCTCGAAGAAGCTGGGAGAAGCGCCGATTCGCATCGGCCGCCGAAATAGGCTCGTCCATTCGCTTCGCTTGCAGAGAAAGTAGTGATATTGCCTACTATCTCACAAAGGACGCCTTCGCCGCAACATCAGTGGATGCCACGCGGCTCCCGGCTCCTGCGTGACCCCGAGACAGCAAGCCGTCGAATCCCAAATCCCGAATCCCGGCTCTTCCCCCTCAATCCAGCCGGTAATTCGGCGCTTCCTTCGTGATCGCGACATCGTGCACATGCGACTCGCGTACGCCGGCCGACGTGATGCGCACGAAGTGCGGCTTCTCGCGC
Source organism: Rhodanobacteraceae bacterium (assembly GCA_035546695.1). Classification (GTDB taxonomy): domain Bacteria; phylum Pseudomonadota; class Gammaproteobacteria; order Xanthomonadales; family Rhodanobacteraceae; genus Dokdonella_A. Next base: position 26,884 of record DASZWL010000401.1, read on the forward strand.
ATCTCGGCGACCGAGGCGCAACCGACGTAACCCATCGCGGCGCGAAGCCCACCCGCGAGCTGGTGCACGATGTTGCGCAGCGGTCCGCGATACGGCACGCGCCCCTCGATGCCTTCGGGAACAAGTTTGTCGGCGTCGCCTTCGTCGTCCTGGAAGTAGCGATCCTTCGAGCCTTTCTGCATCGCGCCGAGCGAGCCCATGCCGCGGTAGCTCTTGTACGAGCGTCCCTGGTACAGCTCGACTTCGCCGGGCGCTTCCTCGGTGCCGGCGAACATGCCGCCGATCATGACGCAGTCGGCTCCTGCCGCGAGCGCTTTCGCGATGTCGCCCGAATAGCGGATACCGCCGTCGGCGATGAGGCCGATGTCGCTCGTCTTCAGCGCGTCGCGCACCATCCCGACCGCCGAGATCTGCGGCACGCCGACGCCGGCGATGACACGCGTCGTGCAGATCGATCCCGGCCCGATGCCGACCTTGACCGCATCGGCACCCGCGTCGACGAGCGCCTTCGCGGCATCGCCGGTGACGATGTTGCCGGCGACGATCGCGACGTCGGGATATTTCTTCCGCGTCCAGCGCACGCGCTCGATGACGCCGCTCGAATGGCCGTGCGCCGTGTCGATGACGAGCACATCGACGCCGGCATCGACCAGCGCCGCGATGCGCTGTTCGCTATCGCCGCCGACGCCGACCGCCGCGCCGACGCGCAGGCGCTCGCGATCGTCCTTGCACGAATTCGGATTGTCGCGCGCCTTCTGGATGTCCTTGACCGTGATGAGGCCTTTCAGGCGGAACGCGTCGTCGACGACGAGCACTTTCTCGATGCGGAATTTGTGGAGGAGCGCGAGCACTTCGTCCTCGGACGCGCCCTCCTTCACTGTCACGAGACGATCCTTGCGCGTCATGATGTTCCTGACCGGATCGTCGGGCTTCTTTTCGAAGCGGAGATCGCGATTCGTCACGATACCGACGAGCTGCTCGTCGTCGACGACCGGAACGCCCGAGATGTTGTGACCGCGCGTGATCTGCATGACCTCGCGGATCGAGGTCTGAGGACTGACCGTGATCGGATCGCGGATGACGCCGGCCTCGAACTTCTTGACGAGCCGCACTTCGGCCGCCTGGCGTTCGATCGTCATGTTCTTGTGGATGATGCCGATGCCGCCCGACTGCGCCATCGTTATCGCGAGACGCGCTTCGGTGACGGTGTCCATCGCCGCCGAGACGATCGGCAGGTTGAGGCGGATGTTGCGAGTGAGGCGGGTGCCGAGGTCGACGTCGCGCGGCAGTACGTTCGAGAAGGCCGGAACGAGCGAGACGTCGTCGAAAGTGAGAGCTTCGGAGAGGATTCGCATGGCCTATTCTACAGGGTCGGCGATGCCGGCACCACATGTGGCCGCCGCGCGCGAATCCAACGGTGGGAATGGATGCTCTTGCCGAGCGATGGGCCGAGGCCCACCCTGTTCAAAGCGCCATAGGGTGGGCCTTGGCCCACCGAAACCAATCAACGCACCAGCGCGAGCGAAAGCTCCGGCCAATACGTGATCACGAGCACCGCCGCGAGCAGGATCAGGAAGAACGGCAGGCTCGCGCGGATCAGCGTCACGACCGGTTTCCCGAACCGCATGCTCGCGATGAAAAGGTTCATGCCGACCGGCGGCAGAAAGATCCCGAGCTGGAGATTCGCGAGGAACACGATCCCGAGATGCACGGGATTCACCTCGTAGTGCAGCGCGACCGGCAGCACGAGCGGCACGAGGATGATGATCGCGGGGAAACCTTCCAGCAGCATGCCGAACACGAGCAGGAAAAGATTCAGCACGAGCAGGAACATGCCCTTGCTCGCGATGCTGCCCTGGATCGCGCCGAAGAGTTTCTCGGGCACCTCGGCATCGATCAGCCAGTTCGTGAGCGCGAGCGAGCAACCGAGAATCACGAGGATCGCGCCGACGAGCAGCATCGCCTCGCGCGCGATGCGCGGCAGTTTCGAGAACGGAATCTCGTGGCGGATCAGCACGGTCACGATCAGCACGTAGAGAGCCGTCGCGGCCGCGGCTTCCGAGGCCGCGAGCTTGCCGGAATAAATGCCGCCGAGGATCACGAATGGCAGCGGTATTTCCCACGCCGCATCCACGAGCGCCGCGCCGAGCTCGCGCGCGCTCGTCTTCTCGCGCACGACGTTCGCGCGGCGCGCGTGCCACATGCTGTAGATCGCGAGCAGCGCGACCATCAGCGCGCACGGCAGCACGCCGGCCTTGAACAAGGCGTCGATGCTGACTGGCGGCGTCGTATGAAACTGTTGCGCGACGACGCCGTAGAGGATCAGCGGCATTGACGGCACGAGAATCAGGCCGAGGCTGCCCGATGCAGTCAGAAGGCCGAGTGAGAATCGTTCCCCATATTTCGCTTCGAGCAGCGCGGGATACAGCACAGCGCCGAGCGCGACGATCGTGACGCCGGTCGCGCCCGTGAACGCCGTGAACATCGCACAGGCGATGACCGCGACGATCGCAAGTCCGCCCGGCAGCCATCCGAGCAGCGCGTTGCTGACGCGCACGAGCCGTTGCGGCGCTTTGCTTTCCGCGAGTAGATAACCGGCCAGGGTGAACAGCGGAATCGCGATCAGCGCCGGCATATCGGCGAGACGGTAGAACTCGACAGCGACCGCGACGCCATCCTGTCCTGCTACATGGAAGCCGAGCAGCGCGATCGCCGCGATCAGCGCGAACAACGGCGCGCCGAGCACGGCGAGAACGACCAGCGCGAGCCCGGCGAGAACGATCACGGCAGCTCCGGCGCCAGCGCCGGTGCGTCGCTCTTCGGCGCCATGAACGCGTGCGCAGCGAGCCGCAGCGCGAGGAACCCGAAACCGACCGGAAGGATGAGCTCGATGATCCAGCCCGGAATCGCGCCGACCGGCTGGCCGCCGTCGAAATCGAGAGCGACGAGCTTCGCGCCGTACCATGCGAGTGCCGCGCACATGACAGCGCCGAACGCGAGCGCGGTCGCGCGCACGATGCGCCGCGCGCGGCCGCGCAGGAAATGCGTCAGGAGATCGAGCCCGATGTGCTTGTCGTCGCGCGCGGCCGCAAGCGCGCCGAGCATCGCAGCCCAAAGCACCATCGCACGCAGGAGTGGATCGGCCCACGCGAAACCGGTCTCGAAGAGATTGCGCAAGAGTATCTGCGCGCCCGCGAGCACGACCATCGCGAGCACGAGCGTCGCGATGATCGCGGTCTCGATCGTGTCGATCACGCGCGCGAGGCGCGAAAGCGTTTCGCTCACTTCGATCCGCCGCGTGCTTCGGCGAGCGCCGCGTCGAGCGCCTTCTGGAGATCGGGACTGAACGCGTGCTCGGCCGTCAGCTGCTTGTACGTCTCGGCGCCGATGCCTTCCCATCTCGCTTGCTCGGCGGCGTCGGGCGTGAAGAATGCGATGCCCTGCTTCTTCAAAGCCTCGCGCGCAGATGCGTTGTCCGCGAGGTTGATCTTCTCGAGCCGGCCGAAACCCGCCGTGAATTCGTCGGAGACGATCTTCTGGTCGGCCGGGCCCAGCGCGTCGAACGTCTTCTTGTCGATGAGCACCTCGCCGACGACGTAGATCAACGGCATGTCGACGACGTATTTGATCTTCGTGTGCCACTGGAACGCGATCGCACCCGAATCGGTGTTTGCGGCCGTATCGATGAGGCCGGTCTGGAGGCTCGTGTAGACATCCGCAAGCGGCAGCGGAATCGGCGTCACGCCGGCGGTCTTGAACGTCAGCGCCGCGATGTCGTCGCCCTGCGGCACCCAGACCTTCGCGTTCCTGAGATCGTCGCGCGACTTGATGTCCTTCGTCGACATGAGATACGCAAAGCCGCCGCCCGACATGCCGAGCAGCTCGAAGCCGGTCTTGCGCACGGCTTCCTTGACGAGCGGATCGACTTTCGCGCGCACCTTGTCGACTTCTTCCTGGCTCTTGAAGAGGAACGGCACCGTGTAGATCTCGGCGTCCTTCGTGATGAGGCTCGCCTCGCCGCCGGTGAACGCGCTGCCCTGGAGCTGACCGATCTTGATCTTGCGCAGCACCGTCGCGTTGTCGCCCATGACGCCGCCGGGATAGAACTTGAGCTCGACACGATCCTCGGTCGATTTTTTGATCGCATCACCGGTCGCGCGCATTTCCCTCATCCACGCAGTGCCGTCGGGCGCGATCGTCGCGATCTTGATCTGCGTCGCGGCGAAGCCTGGCGCAATGCCGCCAAGTACGAGCGCGAGCGCGGCGATGAACTGGTTCATGCGAAACATCTGGCCTTCTCCATGACTTTGTATTTCGTCATTCCGGCGAAAGCCGAAATCCATTTTCGCTTTGAACGCCGAAGATCAAAATGGATCCCGGCTTTCGCCGGGATGACGATGCTGTCGGGCTATTATCGATCCCGAATCCCAAATCCCGAATCCCGGCTCTCTCAAAAGAAATCCTTCCCGGATTCGAGCAGCACCCTCGCCTGCTGCTGCGCGATCACGTTGATCAACGTCAGTCCCGGCGCATGCGGATCGGCCGCGATCGCCTCGTTCAGCAGCTTGTCGTGCAGATCCTTGTCGAACACCAGCCGCGCATACTGCTTCGCGTAGAGCACCCGGACCATCTGGTTCCTGCCGCCCGACAACGCAAGCGCCTTCTCGAAATCGGCCTTGCCCTCCTCCGGCTTGCCGCCGAGCGAAGCAGGGCGCAGCGTCGCCATCACGCCGAGATACATATACGGCTCGCCGTCGCGATACTTCGAATCGAGCGCGACGACGCGATCGAGCAGCGCCTGCACGCGCGGGATGTCGGCGATCGCGTTCCAGTCGCTCGAATGGCTTTGGATGCGGCCGGCCCAGGACGTCGCGAGGATGTAGATCGTGCCGATGTCCTTCGCGCCGACCTTCGCGACCTCCGTCTGGAATGTCTCGAACGGCTGATCGAGCGTCGCGCAGAACGCCGCCAGCGTGATGCACGTCGCGCGTTTCGCGTAGTCGAAGCCATGCTGCGAAAGCCGTTGCGCGCGCTCCGGATCGTCGACGAAACCGCCCGCGTATGCGCCGTAAAGGCGCGCGCCGGCGAGCAGCAGGCCGGGATTCCTCGGATCGCCGTCGATGAGCCCGTCGACGAAGAGCAGCCACGACGGAATACCCGCGCGTGCGAGCTCGATGTCGTCCTGGCCGAGGATGCCGGCCGTGAGGTCGTCCGAAAGCTTCTGGCTGGCCTTGTTGACGACGGTCGAGCAGCCGGCGAGCGCGGCGAACGCGAGCGCGACGGCGAGTTGGAAAAAGTGGCGTCTGGTCATGGAAGACGAATGGTAGTCGAAGCGCCGTGACACGCGTGCGCTCAGTCGAAGAACGTCTCGGCCGCTTCGAGCGTGTTCTCCATCAGCGTCGCGACCGTCATAGGCCCGACGCCGCCCGGAACCGGCGTGATCCACGACGCGCGCTCGGCAGCCGGCGCGAACTCGACGTCACCGACGAGCCGCCCGTCGTCGAGGCGGTTGATGCCGACGTCGATGACGACCGCGCCGGGCTTGATCCACTCGCCCTTGACGAGCTCGGGCCTTCCGGCCGCAACGACGACGATGTCGGCTTCGCTGACCTCGCGCTCGAGATCGCGCGTGAACTTGTGACACGCGGTCGTCGTGCAGCCGGCGAGCAGAAGCTCGAGCACGAGCGGCCGCCCGACGTGATTGGAGACGCCGACGACGCAAGCATCCTGTCCGCGCACGGGACGATCCGTGTGCGCGAGTAGCGTCATCACGCCCTTCGGCGTGCAAGGACGCAGCCCGCGCTGGCGCAAGGCGAGCCGGCCGACGTTCGCGGCCTGGAAGCCGTCGACGTCCTTGCGCGGATCGATGCGGTCGATGATCGCCGTGCCGTTGAGCCCGGCCGGCAGCGGCAATTGCACAAGAATGCCATGCACTTCGGCATCCTCGTTGAGCCGGTCGACCAGCGCGACGAGCTCGTCCTCGCGCGTCGTCGCCGGCAGATCGAAATCGAGCGAGCGGAAGCCGACACGCGCGCACGCCTTGCGCTTGTTGCGCACGTAGACCGCCGATGCCGGATCCTCGCCGACGAGCACGACCGCGAGTCCCGGCGCAGGCTTGCCGGCCGCGACGCGCGCGGCGACGCGAGCCGCGACGCTATCGAGCAGCTCATCGGCGATGCGCTTGCCGTCGAGAATCCTCGCGCTCATCAGGTCCGCTCGCAGAAACCGCGCATTATCCACGGCCGCGCTCGGCGCCTCAATTGGAATAGGATCGTCGGGAACGCATCGCCGGGAAATCCCGTCATGAACGATTCCGCCACCGAACTCGAAGCCGCTGTCTTTCGCCGTTTGCTCGATCATCTCGACGCGCGCAGGGACGTGCAGAACATCGATCTCATGATTGTCGCGGGCTTCTGCCGCAACTGCCTCGCGGACTGGTATCGCGAAGCGGCCGCCGAGCGCGGTATCGACATTGGCAAGGACGCCGCGCGCGAGCGCATTTATGGCGAGCCGTTCGAGGCGTGGAAGGCGAAGCATCAGAAGGCGGCGACACCGGAGCAACTCGCCGCGTTCGAGTCCGCCAAAAAGAAACACCCATAGGGTGGGCCTTGGCCCACCATCGACGCTTGGAAAAACATCGGTGGGCCAAGGCCCACCCTATGTCACTTGGAAACATCGGTGGGCCAAGGCCCACCCTATGTCGCGCAGATGTGCGCGATGTCCTCGTAACCCGAAAACACCGCGACGGGTCCGCAACCGGGACACCGCGGATCGCGCGGCAAGCGGATCTCGCGGAACCTCGTCGCCAGGGCGTCGTAGCAAAGCAAGCGCCCGACAAGCGGCTCACCGATGCCGAGCAAGACCTTCAGCGCTTCGGTCGCCTGCAGCAGCCCGATCGTACCGGGCAGCACGCCGAGCACGCCGGCTTCGCTGCAATTCGGCGCCTCGGCCGCAGATGGCGGTTCCGGAAACAGGCAGCGATAGCACGGCGAGTCCGCGCGCCGCGGATCGAACACGCTGACTTGTCCCGTAAAGCGGTGCACGGCGCCGTAGACGAGCGGAATGCCGAGACGCCGGCAGGCCGCATCGAGCAGATAGCGTGTCGGAAAATTGTCGGCGCCGTCGATGACGACGTCGTGATCGGCGATCAATGCTTCGACGCTCGCCGCGCGAACGCGCTCTGTGCGTAGATTGAACCGAACGCGCGGATTCAGCGCCTCGAGCGCGATGCGCGCCGATTCGGTTTTCGACATGCCGATCCGCGCATCCACATGCACGACTTGCCGTTGCAGATTGGAACGCTCGACGCGATCGTCGTCGACGAGCGTCAGCGTGCCGATGCCGGCCGCGGCGAGATACAGCGAAGCGGGCGAGCCGAGTCCGCCGGCACCGATGAGCGCGACGCGCGCGTCGGCTAGCTTCTTCTGACCAGCGATGCCGACTTCCGGAAGCACGAGATGCCGCGCGTAGCGCTCGGCGGCGTCGCGATCGATCTCGCCCTCGGCGACCGGCAAGCCTTCGCTCTGCCAGCGCGCGAAACCGCCGCGCACCGAGGCGACATCGGTGTATCCCATTTCGCGCAGCGTTTGCGCGGCTAGCAGCGAGCGCTTGCCGCTCGCGCAGATCGTCACGATTTCGCGTCGCGGATCGAGCGCGATCTCGCCGATGCGCCGCGGCAACTCGGCACGCGCGATGCCGATCGCGCCGACCGCCATGCCGGCGACGCGCTCGTCGTCCTCGCGCACGTCGATGAGCAACGCATCCGCTCGCTGGCGTGCGAGAGCGTCGCGCGGGTCGATTTCGGGAATCATCACGCCGCTCCCGGCAGAAACAGCACGTCGACGAATTCGCCGACGTCGAGCGCGCGCACGTGCTCGGGCACGACGACGAGCGCGTCCGCTTCGGCCGCGCCGCCCATCTGACCCGAGCCTTGCCGCTCGACCGGCCCCGCTTGCAGCACGCCGTCGTCGCCACAGACGATGCGCGCGCGCAGGAACTCCGTGCGATCGTGCTTCTTCGTAACAGGCTCCGCGAGCCGTGCGCGCCAGCGGCGCTCGGGCGTCTCGTCGCCCTGCATCGCACGCAGCGCAGGCTCGACGAATGCGAGGAACGTCGCCATCGACGACACCGGATTGCCGGGCAGCGCAAATACGATCGCGCGGCCAATTTCGCCGCAGAGAAACGGCATGCCGGGCTTCATGCGCACCTTCCAGAAATCGATGCGCCCGAGCTCGGCGACAAGCGGCGTCACATGGTCGGCCTCCCCCGCCGAGACGCCGCCGCTCGTGATGACGACGTCGCACGTCGCCACGGCTTGCGAGAGCGCTTCGCGCAACGCATCGACGTCGTCGCGAAGGTGCGCGACGGGCGCGGCGACGATGCCGACGCCCTCGAGCAGCGCGCCGATGCTGTAGCGGTTGCTATCGTGGATCTGGCCGAAGCCGAGCGGCTGGCCCGGCGGAACGAGCTCGTCGCCGGTCACGAACAGCGCGACGCGCGGGCGCTTCGCAACCTTGATGTTCGGCAGACCGCACGATGCGACGAGACCGAGTCGCGCAGCCGTGAGTCGTTCGCCGGCACGCGCGACGAATGCGCCTTCGGGCAAATCCTCGCCCGCGGGGCGCACGTTCGCACCGATCGCATCGCCCGCGGGAACGACGATCGCATCGCCGTCGACGCGCACGTTTTCCTTGATGACGACGGTGTCCGCGCCGCGCGGCATCGGCGCGCCGGTCGTAATGCGCACGCATTCGTCGGCGCCGACTTCGAGCTCGTCGTGCGTGCCGGCGAGCATCACACCGAGATTGCGGAAGCGCTTCTCGTCTTCGCGCGGCAAATCGGATCCGCGCAGCGCATAGCCGTCCATCGCGGAATTCGCGAACGGCGGCAGCGGATGCTTCGCGACCACATCGACCGCGAGCACGCGCCCCAGCGCGCGGTCGAGCGGCACGCGGTCGGTCGCGACGCGATGCGCGCGCGCGACGTCAAGCACGCGCGCCCGCGCCTCGTCGACGCTGATGCGTACCGGATAGTCAGTCGAGCGAGCGGAAAACATCGGCGTAAGCAGCGAACTCTTCGGGCGTGTTGAAATTATGAAACTGTCGGCGCTCGTCCGCGAAATCAACCTCGACCGCGCCGATCGTTTCCTGCCATTCCCAGACGCCCCTCCCCGCTTTCGCGCCGGCGGCTGCGGCTTCGGCAAGCCCGGTGCGATAAAGCGCGAACAGCGGCTGTCGACGTTCGCCGTCGTGCGCGACCGCGGCGATTGCGTCGACCGCTGCGAGACGCTGCTCGAGATCGGCCGGCGGATCGGGACAGTCGACCGGCAGCGTAAGCACGTGCGATGTCGTCGCCGCGGCAAGCGCACTCGCGACGCCGGCAAGCGGACCGCGAAATCCGGCTTCGGCGTCCGTCGCGACGCGTCCGTACCTCGCGTATTCGTCGAGATGGCGATTCGCGATGACGACCAGCTCGGCATCGCGCGGACACGCCGCGATGACCCATTCGATCATCGGCTTGCCCGCGAGAATTTCGAGCCCCTTGTCGCGGCCGCCGAGGCGCGTCGCCGCGCCGCCGGCGAGGATCGCGATCGTCAGCGCCGGCGTCGTCATTGCTTCAGTGCTTGCTCCGCTTCGCGTGACGTATCATGCGCTGGCGCCGCTTCTGCTGGCCTTCGGTCAGCTCGTTGCGCTTGCCGGCGAACGGATTTTCCTTCTCGCTGAACTCGATGCGGATCGGCGTGCCTTCGAGCTTGTAGCGCTTGCGGAAGAAGTTCTCGAGATAGCGGCGATAACCGTCGGCGATGTGCTTGGTCCGCGAGCCGTGGATGACGATCGTCGGCGGGTTCGTGCCGCCGGGATGCGCGTAGCGGAGCTTCGGCGCGTGGCCGCGCACGAGCGGCGGCTGATAGCCCGTGTACGCCGCTTCGAGCGCGCGATTGAGCTCGGACGAGGTGAACTTCCGGTTCGCCGATGCATACGCGCGATCGACCGCTTTCATGAGATCGCCGACGCCGGTGCCGTGTTTCGCCGAGATGAACACCTGTCGCGCCCACGGCACGAAATCGAGCTTGCGCGACAGTGACGCCTTCGCGCGATCGCGCGTGTAGGCGTCGAGGCCATCCCACTTGTTGACCGCGACGACGAGCGCGCGATTCGATTCGAGCACGTGGCCGATCAGGGTCGCATCCTGGTCGGCGACGCCTTCGTTCGCGTCGAGCACGAGGATCGTCACGTTCGCGGCCTCGACCGATTGCAGCGACTTGATGACGCTGAATTTCTCGAGCGCGTCCTCGACGCGCGCGCGCCGGCGCACGCCGGCCGTGTCGATCAGCGTGTAGTGCTTGCCCTCGCGCACGAGCGGCACGCGGATCGAATCGCGCGTCGTGCCAGGCATTTCCGAAGCGATGACGCGCTCCTCGCCTATGAGGCGATTCACGAGCGTCGACTTGCCGACGTTCGGCCGACCGACGATCGCGACGCGGATGCCCTGCTCGGCGGTTTCTTCCTTGCCGGTGTCCGGTGGCAGCTTCGGCGCGATCGCCGCGAGCAAAGCGCCGACGCCGCGATTGTGCGCGGCAGAGAGCGGCAATACGTCGGCGAGACCCAGCGCCGCGAAATCGGAAGTTGCGGTGCTTTCGTCGACGCCGTCTACCTTGTTGACGCCGAGGATGATGGGCTTGCCCGCACGACGCAGGCGATCGAGGATCGTGCGATCGCTCGGCAGGAGCCCGTCGCGCGCGTCGACGACGAGCAGCACGACATCGGCTTCCGCGATCGCGATATCGACCTGTCCCGCGGTCTGCGCGGCAAGTCCTTCGGCATCGTCGACGAGACCGCCCGTGTCGATGACGACGAACGGCTGCCCTTCGATGAGCCGGCAGACGCCGTAGTGGCGATCGCGCGTGACGCCGGGAAGGTCGGCAACGAGCGCGTCGCGCGTGCGCGTCAGCACGTTGAACAGCGTCGACTTGCCGACATTGGGACGCCCGACGAGGGCGACGACGGGGAGCATGGATGCACTTCCCCCTCTCCCGCTTGCGGGAGAGGGCTGGGGTGAGGGCCGCTCGGAGTGAGGCATTGCATGGCTCGAATTGGAGCGTCGAACCGGCTTGCCCTCACCCTACCCTCTCCCGCAGGCGGGAGAGGGAAAAGAAGGTCTTCTCCCGCGAACGGGAGATCAAAAATCAGCGGACGCTGTAAGCGCCGATCTTGCCGCGCACGTCCTCGACGTAAACCGTGTCGCCGACGACGACCGGCGCGCTCTCGATCGGCTTCTTGCCGAGCCGCTTGCGCGCGACGAACTTGCCTTCGTCGAGGCTGAGCCAGTGTACGTAGCCTTCGCTGTCGCCGACGACGACGTACTTGCCCTGCACCGCCGGCGAGCCGAGCCAGCGGTACTTGAGCTGATCCTGCTTCCAGAGACTCGCGCCCGTGTCGCGATCGAAGGCCCAGACGTCGCCCTCGGCGTCGGCCAGCACGAGCGCACTGTCGCCGGCGGCGGCGCCACCGTAGCTCGAGATATCGCGCTGCCACATCGGCCGGCCGTTGCTCGCGGCTATCGCGGCCATCTGTCCGCGATAGCCGACCGCGACGACGTTGCCGCCGACGTCCACGACTTCGCCGTCGACGTCGGCGAGACGCTCGACCTCGGTGCGGCCTTCGCCGGTCGACAGCGTCTGCACCCAGAGCGGTGCGCCGTCAGCGAGGCGCACGGCGACGATCTTGCCGTTGTCGAAGCCGTCGTAGACCGCGTCGCCGATGATGACCGGCGATGAATTCCCGCGCAGGCTGAGCGGCGGTACCGACTGGTCGAATACCCACTTGCGGCTTCCGTCGGCGACGTCGAGGCCGGTCAGGCGACCGTCGACCGTGCGGACGACGACGATCTGCGCGCCGATCGCGGGACGCGAGATGACTTCGGACGAGACCGTCGCATGCCAGCGCTCGCTGCCGTCCTGCGCAGACAGCGCATAGACCTCGCCATCGAGGCTGCCGACGACGAGAAGATCGCCCGCGACGGCCGGTCCGCCGGACCAGCGCAGCGAGTTGTCGCCGCGTTTCCAGAGCCAGCCCTTGCGCGTGCCGAGCTTCTTCTGCCAGATCGTGCGTCCGCTGGCGGCGTCGATCGCCTCGACGACGCCGTCGACGCTGGCCGCATAAAGATGGCCGTCGACGATCGTCGGCGCGAGCCGCGCACCGGAATCGCCGGAGCCGTCGCCGACGCCTTCGGTCCAGAGCTTCTGCACGGCGGCCGTCGGCGTGAACTCGGTGAGCGGCGTCGGCGGCTCGACGTTGTCCTTCTTGCCGAGGCTCTTCAGCCAGTTGCAGCCGGACAGCGCGACGCCGAGCGCGACGAGGATCAGGACCGACGAGCGCTTCATGAGCCGCTGGTCTCCGCAGGTGTCGACGGCGCGGCCGATGCGGCCGGCAGCGCGCCGAGATCGTCGAGTTTCATCTGCACGAACGAGCGGTTCGGCGCCTGCGCGTCGAGATGCGAGAGCGCATCCTGATACGCCTTGCGCGCATCGTCGGTGCGGCCGAGCTTGGCGAGGATGTCGCCGCGCAGCTCGCCGGCGATCGCGGCGTAGCTGTCCTTCGGCAGCGCGTCGACGATCTTCAGCGCTGCATCGGCATCGCCCGACGCGAGCCTCACGCGCGCGAGGTCGATCGCGGCCAGCGATTTCAATGCCGGCGTTCCGGCGTGATCCTGGGCCCAGGCGAGATCGTCGGCCGCGGCCTTGAGATCGCCGCTCGAGCTCGACATTTCCGCGCTGCGCATCGCGGCGAACACCGCATACGCCGAGTCGGCGTAATCCTTGCGAAGCGCATCGGCGATCGTGTGCGCGTCGTCAGTGTGCTTGGCGTCGATCGCGTCGACGAGCGCCTGATACTGCGTCGCGGCTTCGCCCGCATGGCGCGCGCGATGCGCTTTCCACTGCTGCCAGCCGAACAGCAGCACGAGGCCGAGCACGATGCCGGTCGCGATCGACAGCGCGTTCTCGCGCAGCCATTTCTGTACGAGCTCTCCTTGCTCGTGTTCGTCGAGGACGTCGAAAGCCATGAAAGCTCCACAGGAAAAACGATTGGGTCAGAGCCGGCAGGCGTGCGGCCCAGGCCGGCCGCCAGGGCGGCATCGCGGCGCCGGCCGCGAAGGCCCGCAAGGTTAGCAGGAAACCGGCGGATCGCGGCCGCGGCGTTGCGCGGCCTTCCGGCGGATTCAGCCTTGCGTCAGAACTCGGCCGGGGCCGCTTCGGCGCCGTTCGCGCCGAAGACGCGCACGCGGGCGACGTTCGCGCGGCGGAACGGAGTGAGATCGAGCGGCTTGCCGTCGAGGCTGACCTCCGCGCCGTCGGCGTTGCCGAGGCGTAGCGACAGCGGGCCATCGCTCGAATAGCTGCGCTCGGCGCCGGCCGGCAGCAGGCTGTATTCGAGCTTGCTGCCGTCGCTGCCGACGATCTCGACCCAGCTCGGCTGCGTCAGCTTCAAGGTCAGCGAGTGCGCGCCGTGCGCCGCCGTCGATGCATCGGCGCTCGGAGATCCGCTTTCGGCAATGGACGACGATTGCGAGGCGAACGGCGCCATCGACGCGATGACGGGCATGCGTTCCTGCTTCGGCGGCTCGACCGATGCGACCGCGGTCGACGTATCCGCCGAAGCGGCGTCCGCATCGTTTGCCGACGGCGTCTGCGCCGGCTCTTCGTCGGTGCGATTCGTCGTCACGGGCTGCGCCGGCACGGGGATCGTCACGGCGGGAGCATCGAGCGGCGCCGTGCGGACGAGGTTCTGCTCGAGGCCGCCATGGGTGGC
>DASZWL010000402.1:0-3974 GCA_035546695.1 Rhodanobacteraceae bacterium
GCTTCAACTTCTCGAACGGCAGTCAGCCGGTCCGCAACATCGCAAGCGCGCAGGCCTACGTCGATGCATTGCCGTGGGCAGCTACGTCGCCCGGCATCACGCTCGCCGCTGGCGACGGGGCGTACGATTCCTCGCACGAGACCGCCGTCGGCGAGATTCCGACTTCGCATCTCACTCCGGGGCGCCATTTCGTCTATGTGCAGGCGACCGACACCGACGGCCATGCTGGCACGCCGAATGCGGTGTTCTTCGATGTGAACGGGCCGACCGATCGTATTTTCGCCGACGGATTCGAGGGTGCGCGCTGAGCCGAATCCTCTCTCGATGCGAGAACGCGGCGAACGCGACGATCGATGGCGTCGCGCGCAGCGCATCGCTACGCTGAGGCAATGTCCGTGCGCTTCACGCTGCTCGGCGAAGCCTCGCTTCAGCAGGAAATCCGCAAGAGCCGCTTCCTCGCACAGGCGGCGCCGGTCGAGCGCGTCGATGAAGCGCTCGCGTTCGTCGCGCGCGCCGGCGATCGCGACGCGACGCACAACTGCTGGGCGTACCGCATCGGCAACGAATACCGCTTCAGCGACGACGGCGAGCCGGCCGGCACCGCCGGCAAGCCGATCCTGCAGGCGATCGACGGCCAGTCGCTCGATCGCGTCGTCGTCGTCGTCACGCGCTGGTTCGGCGGCATCAAGCTCGGCGCCGGCGGGCTCGTGCGCGCTTACGGCGGATGCGCGGCCGAGTGCCTGCGAACGGCACCGCGCGTCGCGATCGTCGCGCGCACGCGCGCGAGCGTCCGCTGCGATTTCGCAGCCGCGGCGGCGCTGCATGCGCATTTCGCGGAATTCGGCATAGTCAAAGTCGACGAGCGCTTCGACGCGACCGGCGTCGATCTCGCGATCGAGCTTCCTGCGGAGCGTCTCGAAGCGCTCGCGAAGCTCGTCGGCGACCTGACGCGAGGCCGCGGCCGCGTCGACGCCGCGACATGACCGCACCCGTTGAACAACGGACCCGAACCCGCATGTCGTCCAGTTGCGCATTCCGCACGAGATCCCGATGACCGAACGCGACCCCGCCTCGTCAAGCCGGTTGCGCCAGCTGCGGCGATTGCTGCCGTTCCTCTCGGCCTATCGCGGGCTGATCGCCGGATGGCTCGGCTTCCTCGCGATTTCGTCGACCGCGACGCTGGCGTTGCCGCAAGCCGTGCGCGTCATGATCGATCGCGGCTTCGCGAACGCGGACGCTGCGACGATCAACGCGAGTTTTCTCGGCCTCTTCGCGGTTGCCGCCGTGCTCGCGATCGCGACGGCGGGACGCTTCTTCTGCGTCAGCCTGCTCGGCGAGCGCGTCGCGGCCGATCTTCGACGGCGGCTCTTCGATCATCTGCTGACGCTCGATCAGGCGTTTTTCGAGAAGACGCGCTCGGGCGAGCTCGTCTCGCGCCTCGCGGCCGATACCGAGCTCGTACAGACCGTCGTCGGCTCGACGCTTTCGGTCGCGCTCCGCAGCTGCGTCACGCTGCTCGGCGCGGCCGTGCTGATGATCCTTTCGAGCCCGCACCTCGCCGGGCTCTCGGCGCTCGTGATCCCGGCCGTCGTCCTGCCGATCGTCGTGTTCGGACGACGCGTGCAGCGTCTTTCGCGCGAGAGCCAGGATCGCATCGCCGACACCTCGGCCGTCGCGAGCGAGTCGCTGAGCGCAACGCACACGGTGCAGGCCTACACGCGCGAGCCCGAGGAATCGAAGCGATACGCGACGGCCGTCGCGCGCGCGCTCTCGACTGCGCGACGCCGCATCGCGATGACGGGCACGCTGACCGCGATGGTGATCCTGCTGACGTTCGGCGCGATCACGCTCGTGCTCTGGGCCGGCGCGAAAGCCGTCATCGCCGGCACGATCGCGGCCGGCGTCCTCAGCCAGTTCGTGCTTTACGCGATCCTCGCCGGCGGCTCGGTCGGCGCGCTGACCGAAGTCTGGGGCGGCATCCTGCGCGCGGCCGGCGCGCTCGGCCGCATCGGCGAATTGCTCGAGACGCGTGCCGAGATTGCCTCGCCGGCGAGTGCGGCGCTGCTGTCGAAGCCGGTGCGCGGCGCCGTGCGCTTCGAGCACGTCGAGTTCCGCTATCCGTCGCGGCCGGATCGCGCCGCGCTGCATGATTTCTCGCTCGCGGTCGAGCCCGGCGAGACCGTCGCGCTGGTCGGTCCTTCCGGCGCCGGCAAGAGCACGGTGTTCCAGCTGCTGCTGCGCTTTTACGATCCGCAGCAGGGACGCATCACGCTCGACGGCGTCGATCTTCGCGCGCTCGCGCTGCCCGATCTGCGCGGCAGCTTCGCGCTCGTGCCGCAGGATCCCGTGCTATTCGGCGCGAGCGCTGCTGACAACATCGGCTTCGGCCGAGGCGGCGCCGACGCCGACGCAATCGTCGCGGCGGCGCAGGCCGCCGAGGCGCACGAGTTCCTCGACACGCTGCCCGAGCGCTACGCGACCTACCTCGGCGAACGCGGCGTGCGGCTTTCCGGCGGACAGCAGCAGCGCGTCGCGATCGCACGCGCGCTGCTGCGCGATGCGCCGATCCTGCTGCTCGACGAGGCAACGTCGAGCCTTGATGCGCAGTCCGAGCACGCCGTGCAGCACGCGCTCGAGCGATTGATGCAGGGGCGCACGACGCTCGTCATCGCGCACCGGCTCGCAACCGTGCAGCGCGCCGACCGCATCGTCGTCATGGACGGCGGGCGCATCGTCGCACAAGGCACGCACGCCGAGCTCGTTCACGCAGGTGGACTCTACGCCGAGCTCGCGCGCTTGCAGTTCGCGGCTTGATGCGCGAGCGCCGTTGCCGCTATCGCTGATACGACGTCGCAGGTATCGTGCCGCATGGACGTCGATGCCCAAACGTTCGCCCAGCGCATCGCCGAAGCAGTGCAGCGTGCTCGCGCGGGACGCATTCCCGATGCGCTGAATTCGCTTCGCGCGCTTTCTCGCGAAAGTCTCGGCGCACCGCAACGTGCCGAGCTCGGCTCCGCACTTGCCGGCTGCGGTGCGATGGACGATGCAATCGCATGCTGGCGAGTCGCGCTCGAAGAACGTCCGGCCCTGCTGCCGGCTCGTTGCGCGCTCGTGCGCGCGATGCTGGCCTCCGGCGACGCGCGTGCGGCCCTGGAGATCGCGCAGCATCCGTCCATGATCGACGAAGCAAGCGCACTGGGCGACGCGCTCGCGGCGTTCGCCTCGGTCGGCGCGCTGCATGAGCAGGCGACATTGCTCGAAGCGCGTGCGACGCATCATCCGAACGACGGCCGCGCGGCGCTTGCACTCGCTGCGCTCCTGCACCGCAGCGGACGCATCTCGGAAGCGCTGGACTGGAGCTCGCGAGCACATTTGCTGCTGCCCGACGCGACGGAGCCGCTCGAAATCGAAGCGACCGCGCGCATCGATCGCGGCGAGGTCGAGCGCGGGCTTGCCTCGTATCGCGCCTTGCTCGCGCGCAAGCCGACCGAGGAGATGGCGGCGCGCCATTTGGTGCTGATGCACTACGATCCGGAGCAGACCAGCGCGACGCTGTTCGACGCGCTCGATGCATACGCAAGAACGTGGCTTCCCGCTGCTGCGCGCGACGGCGCTTCCTCGAATGCAGTCGATATCGCGCGTCCGCCGCTCGATGTCGATGCGTCCGCCTCTGGTCCGTCCGTCTCGATCGAGCGCGCACGTCCCCTGCGCATCGGCTGGCTTTCGCCGCGCTTCGGCGACGGTCCGGTCGCGACATTCCTGACCGGCCTTCTCGCCGCGTTCGACCGCATGCGGCATCACCACGTGCTGATCGCGTTGCAACCGATCCGCGACTCGGCAACGGAGCGATTGCGGGCGCTCGCAGACACGTGGCTCGACCTCGGCGGTCTCGACGACGCGACGCTGCTGCATCGCCTGCGCGCGCTCGAGCTCGACGTGCTCGTCGATCTTGCGGGACACTCGACCGCGAACCG
>DASZWL010000403.1:0-2911 GCA_035546695.1 Rhodanobacteraceae bacterium
GCGACGAACTCGCTTTTCTCGCCGGCCGCGACTTCGGCGGCGACCTTGCCTTCGTGCGTCGCCTTGTGCGCGAGCATCGGCTGACCGACGAGGTCGCCGATTGCGAAGATGTGCGGCACGTTCGTGCGCATCTGCCGGTCGACCGGGATGAAGCCGCGATCCGTGACGGCGACACCGGCCTTGTCGGCGCCGATCTTGCTGCCGTTCGCGCTGCGGCCAACGGCGACGAGCACGCGATCGTAGGTTTGCGGTTCGGTCGCCTTCTCGCCTTCGAACGTCGCGCGCAGCCCTTCCTTCGTCGCTTCGATCTTCGCGACTTTCACCTTGAGATGGATGCCGGCGTAGCGCTTCGACAATCGTTGCTGAAGCGGACGCACGAGATCGGGATCGGCGCCCGGCATCAGCTGATCCATGAGCTCGACGACCGTGACTTCGCTGCCGAGCGCGTCGTAGACGCAGGCCATCTCGAGCCCGATGATGCCGCCGCCGACGACGAGCAGCGTCTTCGGGATCTCGGCGAGAAGAAGCGCATCGGTAGAATCCATCATGCGCGCGTCATCCCACGGCAAACCCGGAATCTTCACGGCCTGCGAGCCCGCGGCGATGATCGCCTTCTCGAAGCGGACGAGCTTTTTCCCGTCCTTCGTCTCGACTTCGATCTCGTGCGGCGAGACGAACATTCCGGTGCCGGTAACGACCGTGACCTTGCGCTGCTTCGCCATGCCGGCGAGGCCGGAATTCATCTGCGCGACGACCTTGTCCTTGTAGGCGCGCAGCCTCGAGAGATCGATCTTCGGCGCGCCGTATTCGATACCGTAATCCTTCGCGTGCGCGGCTTCGTCGATGACGCGCGCGGCGTGCAGGAGCGCTTTCGACGGAATGCAGCCGACGTTGAGGCAGACGCCGCCGAGCGCGGCGTAGCGCTCGATCAGCACGGTGCTCTGGCCGAGATCGGCGGCGCGGAATGCGGCCGTATAGCCGCCCGGACCGGAGCCGAGCACGACGACCTGGCATTCGATGTCGGCCTTGCGACCCGAATCTGCCGCGCCCTTCGGCACAGGTGCACTTCCCCCTCTCCCGCTTGCGGGAGAGGGCTGGGGTGAGGGCCGCTCTTGAGACGCCGCTCCACGACTTCCCTCACCCGCCGCGCGTTGCGCGTCGGCCTCTCCCGCACGCGGGAGAGGCGAAGGCGCGGCCGCTTCGGCAGATTCGATCACCGCGACGACATCGCCTTCCGACACCTCGTCATTGAGCTTGACGCGCACTTCCTTGACGACGCCGGCGACGCTCGACGGCACTTCCATCGTCGCCTTGTCCGATTCGAGCGTGACGAGCCCCTGATCCTTCGCGACCGCATCGCCCGGCTTCACGAGCACTTCGATGACCGGCACGCCGGAGTAGTTGCCGATGTCGGGAACCTTGACCTCGATCGCGTTCGCCATCTCCGCCTCCGTGCGTTACAGCAAAACGCGCCGCATGTCTGCGAGCACTTGTGCGAGATAAGCGGCGAACCGCGCTGCGGCTGCGCCGTCGATCACGCGATGGTCGTAGCTCAGCGACAGCGGCAGCATCAGCCGCGGCACGAAAGCGTTGCCGTCCCAGTGCGGCTTCGTCTGCGATTTCGACACGCCGAGGATCGCGACTTCGGGCGCGTTGACGATCGGCGTGAACGACGTCCCGCCGATGCCGCCGAGCGAAGAGATCGAGAAGCAGCCGCCCGACATCTCGGCCGGGCCGAGCTTGCCCTCGCGCGCCTTCTTCGCGAGCTCGCCGGTCTCGGTCGCGATCTCGATGACGCCCTTCTTGTCCGCGTCGCGCAGCACCGGCACGACGAGCCCGTTCGGCGTGTCGGCGGCGAATCCGATATGGAAATACTTCTTCAGCGTCAGGTTCTCGCCGCTCGCGTCGAGCGAGGAATTGAACTCGGGATATTTCTTCAGCGCCGCGACGACGGCCTTGATCAGGAACGCGAGCATCGTGAGCTTGATGCCTGCCTTTTCATTCTCTTTGTTGAGCGCGACGCGCAGCGCCTCGAGATCGGTGACGTCGGCCTCGTCGTGCTGCGTCACGTGCGGGATCATCGCCCAGTTGCGCGCGAGGTTCGCGCCCGAGATCTTCTTGATCTTCGAGAGCGGTTTCGTCTCGACTTCGCCGAACTTCGAGAAATCGATCTGCGGCCACGGCAGCAGGTTCAATCCGCCGACGGCCGAACCGCCCGCGGCGCGCGATGCGGTCGACTGGCCGCTCAGCACGGATTTCACGTAGGCGCGCACGTCGGCTTTCGTGATGCGGCCCTTGCGCTCGCTGCCCTTGACGAGATGCAGATCGACGCCGAGCTCGCGCGCGATCATGCGCACGGCCGGGCTCGCGTACGGCACCTTGTCCGGCATGACCGTCGACGCGTCGAACGGCACCGGCGGCGCGCTCGCGGCCGGCATCGCGCGTTCTTCGCGAGCGAGCGCCGTCGGCGACGTGTCGCCTGCGACTTGCGTCGGCTCGGGCGTCGAGAACGGGCTCCCTCTCCCGCTTGCGGGAGAGGGCTGGGGTAAGGATGGCTCTCGAGAGGACGTCTCACGCTTGCCCTCACCCCACGCGCTCTGCGCGTCGGCCTCTCCCGCTCGCGGGAGAGGCGAAAGTCCGGCCGGTTTCGATGCGCCGCTCTCCTCGATGACCGCGACGACGGCGCCTTCGGACACCTCGTCGCCGACCTTGACCTTGACCTCGCTGACGACGCCGTCGAACGGCGCCGGCACTTCCATCGTCGCCTTGTCCGATTCGAGCGTGACGAGGCCCTGATCCTTCGTCACGGCGTCGCCCGCCTTCACCAGCACCTCGATGACCGGCACGTTCGTGTAATTGCCGATATCCGGCACCTTGGCTTCGCGCGTCGCCATGAAACCTCCTGAGAGCC
>DASZWL010000404.1:0-8966 GCA_035546695.1 Rhodanobacteraceae bacterium
AACGCTTTCGCCTTCTCCTTGAGCCGGATGCGGTCCTCGATGTCCCACAGCGCCTCGTTGACGCGGCGAAGCGCGGCGCGCTCGGACGCGATGTCGACGCGCGAGGCGGGATCGGCGCCCCACGTGTCGTTCAGGAGATCGAGCTCGACGCGCACGTTCGCGAGCTTTCCCGCATCGCGAATGCGCTCGGACTTGATCTCGAGGATCGTGATCTTGTCGATCAGCTCGCCGTGGGAGATCGGGACGGAGATCTGGCTCATGCGTCTAGCGTAGCCAACGCGTGCAACGGATGCCAGAAGCGATCTTTTGGCCTTTCCCCCCTCTCCCGCTTGCGGGAGAGGGTTGGGGTGAGGGCATTCCTGGTTCGCGCTCGCGGAAGGACAAAGCGCGAATCGAAGCCTCGATTCGAGAGCGCCCTCACCCTGCCCTCTCCCGCAAGCGGGAGAGGGGAAAGCGGCGCGTCAATCGACGAGATGTTTGCGCATCGCATACCGCACCAGCTCCGCGCTGTTGCGCACGCCGAGCTTCGTCAGCACGCGGCCGCGATGGTTCTCGGCGGTCTTCGTACTGATGTCGAGGCGCTGCGCGATCTCCTTGATCGTGAGACCGTCGACGACGAGATGCAGCACTTCGCGCTCGCGTGCCGACAAAGTGCCGTACGGATCGGCCGTCTGCTTCTGCGGCTGCTGGAGCTGCTCGGCGAGGACGCGCGTCGCATATGGGCCGAAATGGACGCCGCCGCTTGCGATCGCGCGGATCGCGTCGACGAGCTCCGCGGTCGCCGCGTGCTTGATCAGATAACCCGACGCGCCGGCGCGCACGACCTGCAGCACGTATTCCTCTTCCTCGTGCATCGTGAGGACGAGCACGCGCGTGCGCGGCAGCTCGGTCGTGAGCCGCCGGACCACCTCGATGCCGTTGAGCCGCGGCATCGAAATGTCGACGATCGCGACGTCGGGCCGGACCGCGTGCGCCTGCTCGATCGCGCTGACACCGTCGCCGGCTTCGGCGACGACGAGACAATCTCCGCTCGCGCGGAGCGCCGTCACGAGGCATTCGCGCAGCACGGTGTGATCGTCGGCGATCAGGAGTCGGATCATGCTGATGCGCCTGTCGCTGCGCCAGACAGCGGAAACTGCGCCGACACCGCGCAGCCGGCGCCCGGCTTCGAGTCGACGCGCAGCGTGCCGCCGAAGAGGCGCACGCGATCGCGCAGTCCGCCGAGCCCGCTGCTGCGCGCGGTGCCGGAATTCGACAACGCCTGTTCGGGATCGCAGCCGCAGCCGTCGTCGCGGACCGTCAGCCGTAGATGCGACGCGCGACGATGCAAGGCGACATCGACGCGCTTCGCGCGCGCGTGCCGGGCGACGTTCGTCAGCGATTCCTGCGCGACTCGGAACACCAGCGTCGAGAGATCGGCGTCGACTTCGGGAAACGGGTCTTCGATATCGAGCGCGATCTCGATCCGGTGATCGTCGTGAAACGATCGCGCGAGCCAGCGCAATGCCGCCTCTAGGCCGAGATCGTCGAGGATCTGCGGACGCAGCATGCGCGACATCGCGCGCGTCTCCTGCAATGTCGATTGCGCGACAGCGCTCGCGCGATCGAGGCGCTCGTGCGCTTCGTCCGGATGTTCGACGAACGCCGCCTTCGCCTGCGCGACGAGATGGATCAGCGCGGTCAGGCTGTGGCCGACGCCGTCGTGCAGCGCATGCGCGAGCCGGCGGCGCTCGTCTTCCTGCACGCGCCAGACCGAGCGCGCGAGTTGCTGGAAATACGCCTGCCCTTGTTGAAGCTGCGCGATCAGCTCGCTCTGCCGCTGCAGCACGTCGTCGAGTTTGCGCTCGAGGCCCGCGCGATCGTCCGGTTCACTCTGCATCGCCGATGTCCTGCCGTAGTCTCCGGTCGAGCTGCGCTTCCAGTGCCGCACGCGTCGCGGGTCGCGCAGCGGCCAGAAGCGACGCGCGCGCCGATGCGGCCGCCGAAGCCGCGGCGGAAGCGTCCGCGCTTCCGGCCGGCGTCGCGTGCGCGCCGAGCGCGTGCAACGTGGTCGCGTAGGCGTAGCGTCCGGCGTCCCGCAGCAGCGGCAATGCTTCGCGATACCGGTTCGCGGCATCGGCGGCGCGATGCTCGCGCAGCGCCGAGGCGATCTCGAGCTCGAGCAGTTCGAGATAAAGCGGCACCTGGCCGAGCACCGTCGTCTCCGCTCGCAATGCGCGGAGGATCTCGCCCGCCTGTTTCGTTTCGCCGGCGGCAAGAGCTTCGCGCGCGCGCTCGATGCGGATGCGGAACGCGAGCGTACCGAGATGCGCCGTCGCCGCCTGCTGGGCGGCTTCGTCGAGGCTCGCGGCGGCAGCGGGACGATCTCCGCGAAGATCGGCGAGCCGCGCCGACAGCAGAAGACGCATGACCGATTGCTCGTTCCCCGCCTTCGCATCGGTCGGAATCGCGGCCAGCGCTTTCTTGCAGCCGTCGAGATCGCCGGTCGCGAGCGCGATCCGCGCCTCGATCAGATTCGATTCGATCTCTCCGCGCCGATCGGAGCGTCGGCGGAAGGCTTCCGCGGCGCGCGCGATGTGGTTTTCGGCGTCCGTATAGCTTCCTTCGATCAGCGCCAGCTCGCCGAGGTTCGCGTGCGCGACGGCGGTTTCCTCGACGAGCTGGTTGTCTTCGGCCGTCGTCAGCGAGCTTTCCATGCGCTGGCGTGCGGCGGGGAAATGTCCGCGCGCGACGTCGAGCAGGCCGAGATCGAGCGAGATGCCGATCTGCCGATTGCGATCGTCGAGCTTCGTGTAGAGCGTCAGCGCCTGCTGGAGGAACACGGACGCGTCGTCGAAGCGGCCGAGCTCGTACGAGGCGAAGCCGATGTTGTTGAGGCTCTCCGCCAGCGCCGTCGGCTCGTTCAGCTGCTGGCGGATCGTCAACGCCTCGCGATAGAACGAGATCGCTTCGACGTAATCGCCCTGTTCCTCGGCGACGACGCCACGGTTGTTGTAGAGCTTGGCGAGACTCGCACGATCGCCGAGGCCGTCGAGAAGATCTTTCACTTTCGCGAGATTCGCCGTCGCGCTGTCGCGATCGCCCTTGACGACCTCGGCCATCGCAAGATTGCTGAGCGCCTGCGCGAGCCCGCGCTTGTCGCCGCTCTTCTCGCGCAGCGCCGCGGCGCGCGAATACTGCTCGATCGCAGCGTCGATCTGACCGAGGCGCTCGTAGCCGTAGCCTTGCGCGTTCCGCGTCGCCGCTTCGGCGTCGATGTCACCCGAACGGATGTCGAGGACCAGCGCGCGCACGAGATAGTCGTCGACGGCCTCGCGCACATGTCCCTGATTGATCGCGGAACGCCCGAGCGCGAACCAGGCCTGCGCGTCCTGATCGTCGATGCGCACGAGATCGGTCAGCACCGCGATCGCCTTCTCGCCGTCGCCGTTCGCCTCGAGCGCTTTCGCGTACTGCATCGCGAGATCGGGATCGTGAGGAAACGCGCTCACGGCTCGCGCTAGGTCGGCGAGCGAAGCCTCTCCCGACTCGGCGCGTGCGCGCACGCCGAGCGCTGCCGGGCTCGCGTCGCCCTGGAACCGCTTCAGAATCGCGTCGCGCGTGTTCTCGGCCGACAGATCCTGATGCGCGCCCTCCTCTGCGTCGAGGAGCGCAAGATTCACGAGAGCGCTCGCCGGCGCCGTATCCGCGATCGGCGCGAGCTCGCTCGCTGCCTTTTCATCTTCGAGCCGGTCGAGCGCAAGAAGGCCATGACCAAACGGCTGCAGCGCCGAAGCCGGGAGTGGCGGTGCCGTACCGAGATGGACGTCTTCCTTACGCAGCGCCGGCGCGAGAGCGCTCTCGTAAGCGGCGAACAGCGATGCCGGATCCTTGCCTTGCACGGCGATCCGATACGGTGGCTCGGTACCGCCCGGCAGCACCCACGTCAGGTCGAGCGCGATCCCGTTCGAGGTCCGTGCGAGACGGCCTCGCAACACGCGCGTCGCGTTCGCCGCCGCCGCGACATTCGCGAGCTGCCGATCGAGCGCGGCTCCGGAGACGCCCGGCGCCGCGCGCGCGAGCGCATCGAGCGTGCGCGTGCGCGGGATGACGCCGAGCTCGGGATCGCCGCGCAGCCATTCGTGCGCGTGCGCTTCGAACGCGCGCGCGAGCGAAACCAACACATCATCGCCTTCCGGTGCCGAGAACGGCAGCACGGCCACGCGCGGCGTCGCTTTCGCCATCGGCGCGACGATCTCGCGCAGCGGCAGAGGATGACGCCAGAAATATGCGCCGAGACCGGTCGCCGCGACGAGCGCCAGCACCGCGAAAAAGATCGCGCGCCGATTCAGCGGCGGCCGCGGCACGCGCTTCGTATCGAGCGCGCGCAACGCGTCTCGCGCGTTCGCGAAACGATGCGCGGGCTGCACGCGCAAAAGGCGATCCGTGAACGCGTGCAGCCAGTGCGGCAGGTCCGGCCGTGCTTTCGCGAGCGATGGCGGCGGCCGCACGATGCGCTGGATCACGGTCTCCGCCGGCGTGCCGCCCGCGAACGGAAGCGAACCGGTCAGCATCTCGTAGAGGATGAGCCCGGCCGTGTAAAGATCGCTGCGCGCATCGGCCGCGTCGCCGCGCGCCTGCTCGGGCGAAAGATATTCCGGCGTGCCGACGATGATGCCGCTCTGCGTCATGCCGGTCGCGCCGAGGCTTCGCGCGACGCCGAAGTCGGTGATGTACGGATGCCCATTCTTGTCGAGCAGCACGTTCGCGGGCTTGAGATCGCGATGGATCACGCCGCGCTGATGCGCGGCGGCGAGCCCTTCGAGCAATCCGCGCGTGATCGCGAGCGCGCCTTCGGTCGGGATTTTGCCGACGCGGTCGCGATAGGCTTCCAGCGACTCGCCGTCGATGAAATCCATGCTGATGAACCAGCGACCGTCGTGCTCGGCGATGTCATGGATGCGCACGACGTGCGGGCTCGATACTTGCCGCGAGAGCAGAAGCTCGCTGCGGAAGCGATCGAGCGCGCCGGGCCGGCGCGCGAGCTCGGGACGCAGGAGCTTCAGCGCGACGTCGATGTCGAGCGAGAGATCGCGAGCACGGTAGACGACGCCCATGCCGCCGACGCCGAGTAGCGACTCGATGCGGAAGCGGCCGCCGAGGAGATCGCCGGCGCGCAGCTCGCTGCTCGCGATCTGGCCCGTCATCGTGGCGGAGCCGGACGACGTCAGCGGCGTCTCGACCGCGGCATCATGGGTCATGTGCGGACGATAGCGCGTCGCCCGGCGGCCGCACAGCCGGGAGCGTCGCAGTCCGGCCATTCCAACCGTTCCGAGTCGGGCCTTTCAGAATTGGGCTGTTCTGAACCCGGCCGTCGTGATCGGCGCGATGCCGGAGCGGATCAATCCTGCGAAGGCGGCGCAGGCGGGCGCAGATCGCTCCAGAGCGGCGTGCGGATACCGGCGTCGGCCGCCGAGCGCAGGATGTCGGCGACATCGCCTTCAAGGCGCGCGGCTTCGAACGAAGCGGCCGCGTGGCGAGCGACGTTCTCGATCAGCTCGAGATCGAGCTCGGTCACGGGCGGTCCGGGCTTGCGGCTGTCGGCGTAGATCGCGCCAATCGACTTGCCGGAAAGCCGCAGCGGGACACAGACGAGCCCGCGGATGCCGCCGAGCCGCACGCTCGGACGCGCACCGAGCCAAGGCGAATCGAGCGCGTCGCAGCAGACGACGCTCGTGCCGTCGGCGAGCGCTTTGTCGACCGCCGCCGCGCTGCCGGCAAACTTCGTGTTCGCGATGTCGTCGACGGCGAAGCCGCGGCTCGCGCGGACGCGAAGCGCATTGCCTTCCTCGGCGTACAGCACGAAACCGCGATCGAGACCCGCGAGCTCGAGCACGACGTCGAGCGTCTGCGGAATCAGCGCGCGGATGCCGAGTCCCGGAACGAGCTGCTGCGAGAGCGCGCGCGACGTCGCGCGGCGAGCGACGCCTTCCGCGCGATGGCGCTCGGCGGTCGCTTCGTCGATCAGCTCGAACCAGCAATAGACGTCGCCGATCGAGAACCAGGACGATTTCGAGAGATCGGCGCGCAGCGCGAGATGGCCGTCGACGCGCAGGCCGTTCTTGCTGCCGGTGTCGCGCAGCGACCAGCTCGCTCCCTCGCCCGAAAGCTCGGCGTGGAAGCGCGAGATCGACCAGTGATCGACGCGCAGCTCGCAGTCGGCCGATCGTCCGACGCGATAGAGCGTGTCGTCGTCGAGCAGTCGGACGAGTGCCGCGGCGTCGGGCACGTAGGCGTTGAAGCGTGCTGGCATGGCGATTACGGGTTCGCGGCGGCGCCTTGCTGGCGTTGCATGCTGAATTTCAGCGTTTGCGCGAGCTCGTCCATCTCGCCGGCGTCGTTGACGGCGGAATGATCGGCGTACCAGACATTCGCGATGTCGGTGCCGGCATTGACTTCGATGAGGTCGATCAGGCTGTCGAGCGCGGCGAGCGCTCCGGTGAGATCGATCAGCAGCAGCGTGTTGACCTGCGCCAGGAGGTCCAGGAGATCGAGCCGCAAACCGTCGGCGAGCACCGCGGCGAGAATGCGCGCGTCGAGCTCGCCGATCTTCTGCAGCGAGACGAACTGCGCGCCGAGCAGCGTCGAGTTCCGCGGATCGTTGGCGACCACGAATTGCGAGAAGTCCCCGCCGCGTCCGCGCACGCGGACGCTGCCGGGCATCACGTCGTTCGTGACGTCGTGGAAATCGCCGCCGACCGGCGCCTTGAAGAGACGATACGGACTGCCGTCGGCGTAGACGAGATCGTGCGTATGGACGTCGATCTGGTACGTGTTGAGGAACGAGAAGATTCCCGAACCGCTGTCGCCGCCGTCGAAGCCGCTGGCGAAGAGCCATGGCAAAGCGAGCGGCTGAACGGTGATCATGACCGGAAACGCCGGATCGACGGTCGGGCAGATGCCGAGATAGCAGTTATTGTTCGGCAGCGAGCCGTCCGAGCGCAGGCGCGGGTTGACGTCGTCGGGATCGACGATCTCCGCTGTCAGATTCAGCACTTGCGGCGTCAGATTCTGCGGAGTATCGAAGACGATCGTGACATCGGCGTCGTAAGTCGTGCCGTTCCCGTCAGTCAGCGAGATCGTCGCGTTGGCGGTATCGCCGTCGACCGTGACGACGACCTGCGCAGACGCGGACGCCGCCAGCGCCAGGAACAGCACGCCAGCGAACGAAAGCCATGTCCAACGCCAGAAACGATCTTTCATGCGATCCCCCGGAGCCCGCGCAGTCCCTGCGCAGCACGAAAACTTGCCGCGGCGAGAGGTTCGGGCGCCGACTGTGCGCGAAATGTGAACACCGAATAGCCTGAGGGATTTTCCCCGGGCCCGTTGGGACAATGCGAATGGCGTGCCATCGAGCGAATGCGATGCGAAAACTGAATCGGATTCCTCGCGATCGACTCGCGGGAAGACGAAGATAAACATTTGCAACGTCTACACACCGTCTCGGTGCTAGCGTAAACGTTCGACGGAATGGGATCTGCGAATCCGCATGCTCGTGCCGATGTTCGTCGTCTCGTCGATCCTCGCGATGCCGCCCGCGCATCTTCGCGCACTTGCGCCCGAAGCGCTCGATGCGCCGGGTCCGATTGAAGCCGCGGCGATCGAGCGCAGGCTCGCGCGACGCGCGCAACGGCACGAGCTTCTACAAGTCCAGGACACCTTCGCCGATCTCGCGTGGCCGTTGCAGCCGGCGCCCGGCTTCGACGTATTCGACTATCACGGCACCGGATACTTCGTCGATCACGACTCGCGCTTTCCCGGGCTCGTTCAGGATTACAGCTGCGGCACGCGCAGCTACGACCTCGCGACCGGCTACAACCACGCCGGGACCGATTACTACCTCTGGCCGTATCCGTGGCTGATGATGGATCTCGACGAAGTGCGGATCGTCGCGGCCGCGCCCGGCGTCATCGTCGACAAGATCGACGGCAACTTCGACAGGGATTGCGCGATCGCCGGCGACGGCGGCTTCAACGCCGTCTTCGTCCGGCAGGACGACGGACTGACCGCGTGGTACCTGCACATGAAGAGCGGCTCGCTGACGACGAAAGCGATCGGCACGCGCGTCGCGGCCGGCGAATTCCTCGGCCTCGTCGGCAGCTCCGGTCCGTCGAGCCTGCCGCACCTGCACTTCGAGCTGCACGATGCCGCCGGCGACATCGTCGATCCGCTGCACGGCGACTGCAACGATGCGCCGGACCGCTGGATCGTGCCGCAGCCGTACGAATCGCCGCGCATCGACACGCTTACGACGCACTCGGCCGAGCCCGAGTTCGTCGACTGCGGCTTCGTCGACGGCGAGGCGGTGCACGAGGATCCGCATTTCGCCGATGCGTTCGCGCCGGGCGACACCGTATGGGCGTTTGCCTCGTACAGCGATCACCGCAACGGCGAAGTCACGCATTTCAGCGTGTCGATGCCGGACGGCAGCGAGCTCGCGAGCTGGGATTTCGATCTTGCGAGCGAGGATCTCCCGAAACCGTTCTATTCGGGCACGGCCTGGGACTGGCCGATCGCCCTGCCCGCCGACGCCCCCGAAGGCGAATGGAACCTTACGGCCGACTTCGAGGGCGAGACCTATCGCCACGCATTCCGCGTCGCCGGCGGATCGGGCACGCATCGCGGGCACAGCCATCACGCGCGCCCGCCGGGGTGATGCGCGCCGCAGCCTCGATCCGCCTTCCTAGAGCGTGCGCCCCGTTTCCGCGCGCAGCGTTTCGTTGATGAACGAGTAGACGTCGCCGGCCAGCGCATTCGCCAGCGCCGTTCTTGCGGCAGCATCGAACAGGAAATCGTTGGCGAGGCTGCGCTTGACGTAGATCTCGAGGAACGGCTCCGGTTTTGCCAACACGCCGCTGAGGTCATGGACCTGCAGCCCGAACGACTTCGCGGCCAAGTTGTCGCTGGAAAAACCCTTCAACGTGGCG
>DASZWL010000405.1:0-1687 GCA_035546695.1 Rhodanobacteraceae bacterium
GATGTGGCCGCTTCCGCGCGCGAGGCGCTGTCGGCGATCGCGCGCGCGATGCCGGAGCGCATCGTCGCATTCGAGCGCGATACCGAACCCGCACCAGAATCCGGCGCGATCCTCGATGCGATCGTCGCCGACGCGAAGCGCACCGATGCGCTCGGCAAGACCGCCGGCGTTCCGGTCGCGTGGATCGCGTACGGAACGAACGACGATCCCGGCAGCGAGGAAGTCAACGCGCACGTCCGCGCCGAGCGAGCGCAATGGCTCGTCGACGCGCTTCGCGGACGCGGCATCGCGAATGTCGCCATCGCGCCGGACGATCCTTCGCTCGCCGACGCGCACCGGCGCGGCGCATTCATTCGCCTTGCGGATCCGCCGAGATGAGCGCGGCCGCGCGCAAGCTCTGCATGCTCGGCGACTTCGGCGTCGGCAAGACGAGCCTCGTCGCGCGCTTCGTGCATTCGACGTTCTCGGAGAAATACCTGACGACGATCGGCGTCAAGGTCGACAGCAAGGAAGTCGCGCTGCCGGGGCGCGCGTCGTGCAAGCTCGTCGTCTGGGACATCGCCGGACGCAGCCATCTCGACGCGCTCAACATGACGTACCTGCGCGGCGCCGCCGCGCTGCTGCTCGTCGCCGACGGCACGCGCGAACGGAGCCTCAACGCGGCGCTCGATCTCCTGATGCAGTCGCGCACGCTGCTGCCGGACGCCGTCGCCGTGCTCGTGGTCAACAAGCTCGATCTCGTCGAGCAGTGGGAAATCGCGCCGTCCGCGCTGGCGGAGCTGCGCCGCACGCTGCCCGTCCACGAGACGAGCGCGCGATCCGGCGAGGGCGTCGAGGCGGCGTTCGCCGACATCGCGTCGAGGCTCGTCGCGTGAGCGCGCTCGACTTCGACGGCGTGCCCTCCCGCGTCGAGGCTTATCTTCGCGATCTCTTCTGGGAGCGCGTCAATCCGTTGCTGCTTTCCTTCGACGACGGATGGCGTCTCAACGACATTCACGGCGATGCCGGGCTCTACGGCATCGACGGCGCCGATCCGGCGCGCGGCATCGACGCGCTGCGCGATCTCTTCACGGGACTCTCGCTCGACGAGCCGCAGGACGTGCCGTTCGTCGAGCTCGCGAACGGCCGCAGCGCGCACCTGCACCTGATCCCCGACGACGACGGCTTCCACGTGCTGCTGCTCGACGCCGAGACCGAGCGCGACCGGCGCCGCGTGCAGCAGCAGATCGGCCACGAGGAAGCGCTCGCGAGCCAGGCGAAGTCGAAGGCGATCGGGCAGCTCAAGAAGATCCGCGGCGAGCTCGAGCGCCAGCACGCGAAGCTCGAGGAGGCGCACGCGCTCAAGAACGCGCTGATCGCGACGCTGAGCCACGAATTCCGCACGCCGCTGACCTCGATCTTCGGCTATCTCCAGCTCGTCGAGCGGCGCGCGCAGGACGAGCCTTCGCTGCTCGACGCGCTGCGCGCGGTGCGGCGGAACGCGACCTATCTCTTCACGCTCGCCGAGAACCTGCTCGAATACGGCCGCGGCGAGAGCGCCGTGCCACTGATGAATCCGACCGTCGTCGATCTCGAGATGCTCGCGAAGGATCTTGACGCGATGTTCCGTCCGCTCGCCGAGGACAAGGGCATCGACTTCCGCGTCAGCCTGCGCCGCGAAGACGTCGCCGAGCCCGTGTTCGACGAG
>DASZWL010000406.1:0-5070 GCA_035546695.1 Rhodanobacteraceae bacterium
GCGATCGATCGTGCGAAGCTCCGGCGTCCAAGCGAGATCGAACCATTCCGGATGCGGCATCAGCACGTTGCGGCGCGCGAGCGGCGCGTATTCCGTGCGCAGATGCTCGTCCATCAGGTTGACGTCGAACTTCGCGCGCGACGCTCCTTCGCGCCGTGCGCGCGAGGCGAGCAGCAAACGCGTGCGCGTCAGACGAATGAACCGGCGCATGCCGCCGGCGCCGATCGCGCTGATCGAGAGATCGAAACCGGCGGCCTCGATCACGCGTTTCAGGATCTCGAGATCGCGCGAAAGTCCCGCGCCGTTGTCGCGTGCGACGAGATGGACGCTGATCATCGGCGCGAAGTCCGCGGCTGCACGATGAGAATCCTCGCTCAGATCGGGTAGCCGCGATCGAGCAGCCACAGCTTGATGAACTTCTGGCGCACGTAGTTCGACTTGACGTACGCGTAGATCAATCCGCGCCAGCCGTCGAGGAAGCCGAATCTCAGCACGTAGCCGCGGAAGAACCGCCAGAACGGATTCGCGACGAAATTGTAGAGATGCGCGCGCCGTCCCTGCGCGTGCATGTGCAGCGCCATCATGCGCGCGTAGCGTTCCATGCGCGTCAGATGATCGGACAGCGAGCGGTACGCGTGATGCTCGAGATCGCCGCGAAGATTCGAAACCGGCCCGTCGACGCTCGCGTGCTCGTGGATCTCGCGATCGCCGCGCCAGCCGCCGCGCCGGCGGTCGAACAGGCGCAGCACGCGGTCGGGATACGCGTTGCCGTGACGCAGGAACGCGCCGAAGTATTCGGTCGCGCGCGGAAAGCGATAGCCGGAGCAGGCGGCGAAACCGCCGTCGCGCTCGTGTTCGATTTCCTCGCGCAATTTCGGCGTGACGCGCTCGTCCGCGTCGAGGCAGAGCACCCAGTCGTTCCGGGCGAGTCCGACCGCGAAATCCTTCTGCGAGCGATAGCCGTCGAACGTCCGCTCGACGACGCGCGCGCCGCGGGCGCTCGCACGCTCGCGCGTGCCGTCGGTCGAGCCCGAATCGACGACGATGCGCTCGTCGCAGAACGCGAGCGAATCGAGGCACGCCTCGATGCGATCCGCCTCGTTGAGCGTGATGATGCAAGCCGAAAGGCCGGGACGGTCGGGCATGGGCGGCGGCTCGGTGGGCGCCAAAGGTTAGCGGACTCGCAGGTTATTGAGAAACGCACTTCCTGTGCGTTTCTCAATCGAACGAACCACGCAAGCGAACCTTGCGCGCGCTTTCCGAAAATCAATCGCTTGCACGATCGATTTTCGAGCAGGCCATCCGTGGCCTGCGCTGGGCAGGCTGTTTCTCGACAGCCCGCTAGTGCGGCCGGTTCACGCGGCGGGGCGCGGCTCGCGTGTAAAGTGCGCCCGGATCGCGGTGCGTGGTCTTTGATTCTGGCGGTTTCGACCCCACGAGCTGCGGAACGCGTCGCCGGCAATCGCCGGCGGCGGCGTCGATCGGGAATGGACGTCGAGCATGGCGCGTTACCTCTTGTTCGCCACGGAACTCTATGCGCTGCCGGTGCTGCGGCCGCTCGACGCGGCGATCCGCGCGGCCGGCGACGAAGCTGCCTGGCTCGCGCCGGCGTCGTTCGGCGATCACTTGACCCAGCCCGAGCGGCTCCTGCCGGACGCCGCGGCCGTCGCGAAGTGGAATCCCGAGGCCGTGTTCGCGGCCAGCAACTGGGTTCCGCAGTTCTTTCCCGGCGCGAAGGTGCAGGTGTTCCACGGCTTCAGCGTCGACAAGCGCTCGCCCGAACGCGGCCACTTCCGCATCCGCGGGCTCTTCGATCTCTATTGCACGCAGGGACCGGCGACGACCGCGCCGTTCGAGGCGCTCGCGCGCGAGCACGGCCATTTCGCCGTCGCCGAGACCGGATGGCCGAAGCTCGATCCGCTGTTCGCGCCTGACGACGGCAGCGCGGCGGCGCTCCGCCCCGCGGATGGACGTCCCGTCGTGCTGTACGCCGCGACGTTCACCGAGACGCTGAGCTCGGCGCGCGCGCTGCTCGGCGAGATCTCGATGCAGGTCGCGCGCGGCGATCGCTACTGGCTGTTGACGCTGCATCCGAAGACCGATCCCGTCGTCGTCGAAGCATACCGGCGGCTCGCAGGACCCAACGCGCGCTTCATCGAGGCCGACGCGCTCGTGCCGGCGCTGCGCGCCGCCGACGTGCTGGTCTGCGATACGTCATCGGTCGTCTCCGAGTTCGTCGTGCAGCGAAAGCCGGTCGTGACGTTCCGCAACCGCGCGCCGAAGCCGCACATGATCGACATCGGCGATCCGCTCGATCTCGACGCGGCGCTCGAGCGCGCGTTCGCGCCGACCGACGCGTTGCGATCCGAGATTGCCGCGTACGCCGAGCTGATCCACCCGTGGCGCGACGGTCGTTCGAGCGAGCGCGTGCTCGGCGCCGCGCACGATTTCGTCGCGGGCCGGTTCGGCGAGCTTGCGCGCAAGCCAGTCAATCTCTGGCGGCGCTTGCAGATGCGCTCGCGGCTGAGCCGCTTCGGCGCGGCGGGCGCGAGGTAGGCTGGTCGCTTTCTCCCTCTCTCGCTTGGTTTTTCCCTCTCCCGCTTGCGGGAGAGGGTAGGGTGAGGGCGAGCTGGTTCGAGCTTGCCAAGCGCGGTCTTGGGTTCTTCACTCCGATTGCCCTCACCCCAGCCCTCTCCCGCGAGCGGGAGAGGGGGCACGGCAGGCTCTCTCCCGAACGGGAGGAAAAAACGGCGTTGAAAGCGCAGCCCCAGATCGCTCCCGATCGTCCGCCTGCGCTATGCTCGCTGTCTCATTTTCGCAACCGGCTGCGCCATGGCGAACGCGCGCGTGCTCGTCGTCGACGACGAGCCTGACATCCGGCAGACCGTCCGCGACATCCTCGAAGACGAAGGCTATGTCGTCGACACGGCCGAATCGGCCGCGGCCGCGCGCGAACTCCGGCGCGTGCAGCGTCCGGACCTCGTGCTGCTCGACATCTGGATGCCCGATCTCGACGGCATCAGCCTCTTGCGCGAGTGGAGCGAGCGCGGCGGCTTGCCATGCCCGGTCATCATGATCTCGGGACACGGCACGGTCGAGACTGCAGTCGAGGCGACGCGGCTCGGTGCGTGGGATTTCATCGAGAAGCCCATCTCGCTCGCCAAGCTCCTGCTCGTCGTCTCGCACGCGCTCGAAGCGGGACGTCTCAAACGCGAAAACGAAGGTTTGCGGCGGCAGCTGCCGGCGCCGATCGAAGTCGTCGGCAGCGGCAAGGGCATGCAGGCGCTGCGCGAGCAGATCGAGCGGCTCGCCGCGCACGACACGTGGGTATTGATCCAGGGCGAGCCCGGCACCGGCAAGGAAACGCTCGCGCGCGCATTGCACGAGCGGAGCGCGCGGCGCAGCGGGCCGTTCGTGACCGTCGCCGCCGGCGCGATCGCGCGCGATCATGCCGCGCAGACGCTGTTCGGCGTCGAGGACGCGAACGGCACGCAGCCCGGCCTCATCGAGCAGGCGAGCGGCGGCACGCTGTTCCTCGACGAGCTCGCCGATCTCGATTCCGAATTGCAGTTGCGCCTTTCGAGCGTGCTCGAGCGGCGCACGCTGATGCGTTGCGGCGGACACGAGGCGATCGGGTTCGATGCACGCGTCGTCGCGGCGACGGCGCACGATCTCGAAGCGCTGGTCGCGGCGGGACGCTTCCGCGAAGAGCTTTACTATCAGCTTCGCGTCGTGCCGCTGTCGGTGCCGCCGTTGCGCGAGCGCATCGACGACATTCCGGAGCTTTTGCGCTATCACGCCGACTATTTCGCGAACCGCGACAAGCTGACGTATCGCAATTTCCCGGTCGCCGTGCAGAATCGTCTGCGCCATCACGCATGGCCCGGCAATCTTCGCGAGCTGCGCAATCTCGTGCAGCGGCTGCTGATTCTCGGCAACGCGCCCGACGTCGCGCTCGAGGAAGTCGAGCAGGCGCTCGGCGTTTCGTCCACGCCTTCGCAGCCGACGGGAGCCACGGTTCAAGGCGGCCTCGATTTCTCGCTGCCGTTGCGCGAGGCGCGCGAGCAGTTCGAGCGCGCGTATCTCCTGCACCAGCTCGGCGCGGCCGGCGGCAGCGTCGGCAAGCTCGCGAAGGCGGTCGGCATGGAGCGCACGCATCTTTATCGCAAGCTCAAGGATCTCGGCGTCGATCCGCGCACGGCGGTGCGCGACGGCGGGTAGCGTTTGCTCGCGCGAACGATCAAAAAAGCCTTTCGTCGTCCCCGCGAAAGCGGGGACCCAGCGCCTTTTTCCATCTCGATTGAAAGTCACTGGATCCCCGCTTTCGCGGGGACGACGGACATATATGTCATGTTGCACTGCGGGAACTTCCGTGCAACACAACAGTCCTACTGTTGGGGTCTTCATCACACCCCATCACTCCCAACCTGGCGCCGTTCCCGGCAGGGAACGGCGTACTTTTTCGAGGCCGGCGCCGCCGCGCCTGCAAGGAGGATTCGATGCGTCTGGAAGGAAAAGTCGCGCTCGTCACCGGAGCGGCCAGCGGCATCGGCAAGCGCATCGCGGAGGTTTACGCCGAGAACGGCGCCGCGATCGCGATCGCCGATCTCAATCTCGACGGCGCAAACGCGACCGCGAAGGAGATCGAAGCGAAAGGCGGAAAGGCGATCGGCGTCGCGATGGACGTCACGAACGAGCAGCAGGTGGAGGACGGCGTCGCGTCCGTCGTGAAGCAGCTCGGCCACGTCGACATCCTCGTCTCGAACGCCGGCATCCAGATCGTCGACCCGATCGTGAAATTCTCGTACGCCGACTGGAAGAAACTGATGGCGATCCACGTCGACGGCGCGTTCCTGACGACGCGCGCCTGCCTCAAGGCGATGTATGCGCGCGGCAAGGGCGGATCGATCATCTACATGGGCTCGGTGCATTCGAAGGAAGCCTCGAAGCTGAAAGCGCCGTACGTCGCGGCGAAGCACGCGCTGATCGGCCTCGCGAAAGTCGTCGCGAAGGAAGGCGCCGAGCACGGCGTCCGTGCGAACGTGATCTGTCCCGGCTTCGTGCGCACGC
>DASZWL010000407.1:0-3062 GCA_035546695.1 Rhodanobacteraceae bacterium
TTCTTGGGCGAGCCGGCGCGCCGTGTCGCGTGCGAGCACTTCGTTCACCGCGTCGACTTCGTTCGGCGCCTTGCGGTCGAGCACGTCCGGCACGAAATCCGGTGTCCAGCCCTGGATCTTGTGCGGCTTCCATTCGGCGCCTGTAAGCAACGATGCTTCGGCAGGTTCGGTCGCGATGACTTTCACTTCGGGACGTGCGACGCGCAGCATGTCGGCGACGCCGGTCAGCGTGCCGCCGGTGCCCCAACCGGTGACGAAATAATCGAGCCGTTTGCCGGCGAAATCGCGCAGGATCTCCGCCGCCGTCGTGTTGCGGTGATACGCGGGATTCGCCGGATTCTCGAACTGACGCGCGAGAAACCAGCCGTGCTTCTTCGCGAGCTCTTCCGCGCGGCGGACCATTCCGGTTCCGCGCTCGGCGGCCGGCGTCAGGATCAGCTTCGCGCCGTATGCGCGCATCAGCTTGCGCCGCTCGATCGAGAACGAATCGGCCATCAGCGCGACGAACTTGTAGCCGCGCGCGGCGCAGACCATCGCGAGCGCGACGCCGGTATTGCCCGACGTCGCCTCGACGACGGTGTCGCCGGGTTTCAACAATCCTTTCCGCTCGGCATCGAGGACGATCGCGATCGCGAGGCGATCCTTGACCGAGCCGCCGGGATTGAACGACTCGACCTTGGCGTAGAGGTCGACGTGCTTGGGCGGCAGGCGATGCAGCTTGACGATCGGCGTGTTGCCGATGGTGTCGAGGATGCTGTGGTAGATCATGGTCGTTTCCGGGATTCGGGATTCGGGATTCGGGATTCGGGATTCGGGAGTCGAGATTCGGGATTCGAGATTCGGGATTCGAGATTCGAGATTCGAGATTCGAGATTCGAGATTCGAGATTCGAGATTCGAGATTCGAGATTCGAGAAGCGCGGCTTGCCAAATCCCCAATCCCGAATCCCAGCTCTTACGGCACCACCGTCGAATTCCCGAGATCCTTGAAGCTGTACCGCGGCACCTGCACCCATTGCCCGTTCTTCATCTCCGGCACCTTGTGCACGCGCACTTGGTCGACGACCATCTTGCCGTTCTGCTCTTTCACCCAGAAGTCGACGTCGTAGATCTGGTCCTTCGTGCCGGCCGCGCGGAAATCGGTGCAGGCGAAATACTCGCCGTTGTCGAGCTTGCGCACCGGCTGATGCGCGTTGATGAACGAGAGATCGAGCGTCTGGCCGGTCTTGTCGTCCTTGAGCTTGTAGATGCCGTCGCTGCCGACGCCTTTCAGCGCGTTCTCCTCGACGGCCGACATGACTTCCCAGCCGCGCTTCTCGGCCATCTTGCCGGGATGCTCCGATGCCGGAATCCACCACCACGGAATCGGCTGGCGCGCGACCGGTCGCCACTGTCCGTCGACCTGCTGCGGCGACTGGTAGATGCGCGTCTCGGCGATCGCGAGCGCGCCGTTCTTCGGCACGACCCAGAAATCGATCAGATATTTCTTCTCGGCGTTTTCCGGATCGTGGAACTTCACGTCCGGGAAGAAACCGTAGCCTTCGAGCGTGCGCGTGAAATCGATGCCGTCGTACGCGAGCGCGAGATGCTCGCCGTTCGTCGCATCCTCGATCGGGAACCGGTTGCCGTTCGCGGCGAGCTTCGACTTGATCATGCCGTCGACGACCTTCTCGGCGTCGCTCGAATCGAAGTTCTCCATCGCCTTCTCGGTCGATTCGACAGTGCTCGCGGCGATGAACGTGCGTGCGCGATCGAGCGATTCGGCGGGATTCTTGAGGAATGCCGCTTTGGCGGCATCGCTCGCGAAGCAGTAGGTCTTGCCGTCCTTATCGGTCCAGTTGACCGAGCAGTCGGTCATGACGTGCCTGCCCTCGGCAAGACCTTCGGCACACTGGCCGCCGAATTCGGCCTTGTCGGGCGAAACAATGCCGGCGGCAATCGCGACGCTCATTGCGAACGCGGCGACGATCGAGAGCGGAAGCGACATCCGCGCGCCGCCTTGCCGGCGGCTCGAAGTACGGATCGACATGGCTGTCTCCCGCGTCCAGGGAAAGGCGGGGTGCGTACGCGCTCGACTATCGTCGCTTTGGCCGTCTCCTTCAAGAGGACGGATGGTCTTTAGCCCTCCCCTTCGAGGAGAGGGTTGGGTGGGGATGGTGTTGGTTCGAGCGAAACACCATCCCCCTCCCAGCCTCCCCCTTGAAGGGAGAGGGGAAAATCTAAGCGAGCTCGCGTTGATACGCCTCGGCGAGATCTCTCCCGAAACAGCAGAAGACGACGCGCGCCGACCCGGCGCGCCCGAGCCAGCGCCGCACTTCGCGCATCGCGATCGCGACGGCCGGCTCGATCGGATAGCCGTAGACGCCGCAGCTGATCGCCGGGAACGCGATGCTGTCGATCGCGTGAAGCTTCGCGAGCTCGAGCGAAGCCCGATAGCAGCTCGCGAGCTGCTCCGGCTCGCCGCGGCCCCCGCCGCGCCAGACCGGGCCGACGGTGTGGATCACGTGCTCCGCCGGAAGCTCAAAACCGCGCGTGATGCGCGCATCTCCGGTCGGGCAGCGCACGCCGGGCGCGGTTTCCGGCAGCGCGCGGCAGGCGACGAGCAGTTCCGGTCCGGCCGCCCGGTGAATCGCGCCGTCGACGCCTCCGCCGCCGAGCAGCGTCTCGTTCGCGGCGTTGACGATCGCTCCGACCGCGAGCGTCGTGATATCGGCGTGGATGACTTCGATCGGCATGCCTAAGCCCATGATCCCACGGCCGAATGCGTTCTTGTAAGAA
Source organism: Rhodanobacteraceae bacterium (assembly GCA_035546695.1). GTDB lineage: Bacteria > Pseudomonadota > Gammaproteobacteria > Xanthomonadales > Rhodanobacteraceae > Dokdonella_A. The sequence goes on from DASZWL010000407.1 coordinate 2,778, forward strand.
GCGGCCGCCGTGATTTTCTTATGCCGCGATCGCAGGCCCGCGTCGCCGCCTCAAGCACCTTCAACGAAAATCTAACTCAAGTGTACTAGAGGGTATTGAAATTATATTGCCTAGGACATAATATTCGCGGCAGCCATGAATCCGACCGCCAACAATTCGCTCTTCTACATGCTCCACGACGCGACGCGGCAGCTCCGCAAGCACTTCGACCGGCGCGCGACGCGGCTCGAGCTGACGCGCGCGCAGTGGCGCGCGCTGAAGGCGACGAGCCGCCAGGAAGGCTTG
>DASZWL010000408.1:0-2610 GCA_035546695.1 Rhodanobacteraceae bacterium
ACCTGCGTGTAGTTGATGCTCGCGTAATCCTGCTGCGCGCGCGGCGAGCGCAGCATCGCGCCGGACTGGAAATAGAACTCCTGCACGCGCACGTTCGGCGGCAGGCGGTTCGCCTTGAGATCGATCACGTACTGGAGGCGCGGATAACGCTCGCCGAACTGCCGCGCGAGGAACGGCGCGAGGAAGCGCTTTTCGAGATCGCTGCCGGGCTCCGGCGGATCGAGCGACAGCGCGGTATAGATCGTGAGCCGGCGCGACGGATCGTCGGCGAAGCGGCCGTAGATCGCGTTCAGCAGGCGATTCGGCTTGCCGAGCCCGAGCGGCGTCGCGATCGCAACGTGCTCGCCGGCTGAGGCGAGGATGCGGTCGACGGTGGCTTCGATGGCCCGGTCGCTCGCGCCGGATGCGTTCGCTGCGCTCATGCGTCCTCCAAGACCACCATGATCGCAGATCGCGCCGGCACCGACGAACGAACGGAACGGCAGTCATTCACGCCCATCGCTTAGACTCCGCGGCATGGCCGCCGTCGTCTCCCGCCGACCGATCTCCGACAGCCTCGCCGTGCGCGTCCTGGCCGAGCAGGCGTACAGCCGCGCGGCCGGCGCGCCGCTGCTCGCCGGAAACGCGGTCGAGCTTCTGATCGACGCGCGCGCGAACTTCGATGCGTGGCTCGCCGCGATCCGCGCCGCGCGCACGGCGATCCTGATCGAGAACTACATCTATCGCGACGATGCGACCGGCCGCGAATTCCTCGATGCGTTGACCGAGCGCGCCGCGGCCGGCGTGCGCGTCTGCGTGATCCGCGACTGGCTCGGCTGCATCGGCCAGTCGAGCGCGGCGTTCTGGCAACCGCTCGTCGCGGCGGGCGGCGAGATGCGCACGTACAACCCGATGCGCTTCGCGAGCCCGCTCGGCTGGCTTTCGCGCGATCACCGCAAGCTGCTCGTCGTCGACGACACCGTCGCGTTCGTCGGCGGCCTCTGCGTCAGCGGCACATGGCTCGGCGATCCCGAGCACGGCGTCGAGCCCTGGCGCGACACGGCCGTCGCGGTGCGCGGGCCCGCGCTTTCGGATCTCGCGGATGCATTCGCGGACACGTGGTCGACGCTCGGCGACCCGCTGCCGGCCGAGCTGCTTGCGGAGCGCTGCCTTCCGGCCGGCCATGTCGATCTTCGCGTCGTCGCGACCGTGCCGAACACGGCCGGGCTCTATCGGCTCGATCAGCTGATCGCGGCGATGGCGCGCCGCACGCTCTGGATCACCGACGCGTATTTCGTCGGCGTCGCGCCATACGTGCAGGCGCTGTCGGCCGCGGCGCGCGACGGCGTCGACGTGCGCCTGCTCGTGCCGGGATCGAGCGACATCCCCGCCGTCGCGGCGATCTCGCGCGCCGGTTATCGGCCGCTGCTCGAAGCCGGCGTGCGCGTGTTCGAGTGGAACGGCTCGATGCTGCACGCGAAGACCGCCGTCGCGGATTCGCGCTGGGCGCGCGTCGGTTCGAGCAACCTCAATCTGTCGAGCTGGATCGGCAACTGCGAGCTCGACATCGCGGTCGAGGACGAGACGTTCGCGCGCCTCATGGAGGCGCAGTACGAAACCGATCTCGGCCATGCGACCGAAATCGTGCTGAAACTGCCACGTCGCCAGCGCAATGCGAACGCGGGCGCCGCGCCGCCCGAGTCGGACGTCGCCGCCGAAGCCGCGAACGTGCCGCCGCCCGGCGCATCCGAACCGCCCTCTCGCACGCCCGAGCCGCCGGAAAGCGCGCGCCGCGGTCCGCCGTATCCGCGCGCACGCGGCGGCAGCTCCGGCCGCGCCGCCGCCGGGGCGATGCGCATCGCGAACTCGGTCGGCGCCGCGATCGCGAACCGGCGCGTGCTCGGCCGGAGCGAAACCAGCCTGCTCGTGATCGGCGGCGCCGTGCTCGTCGCAAGCGCCGTCGTCGGCTTCCTCTGGCCGCGCATCATCGCCTGGCCGCTCGCCGTGCTCGCGCTCTGGATCGGCGCGAGCCTTTTCGTTCAGTGCATCGACGCGAAGCCGAAGAAGCCTTCGCCGCCCACGACCTGACATTCACGTTTGGTCGTTCGTGGAAGCAAGAGGGTGGGCTTCAGCCCACCGTCCTCCTCATGTGCGAAGCGGTGGGCTGAAGCCCACCCTATTTACTCTCCCGCTTGCACGACTTTCCCCCTCTCCCGCTTGCGGGAGAGGGTTGGGGTGAGGGCAATCTTGGTTCGCCGTTTCACCCATTTCGGCACGACGACGAAACGCATCACTCCGATCGGCCCTCACCCTACCCTCTCCCGCAAGCGGGAGAGGAGAAAGCAAGCTCGCCGCCATTTTTATTCGTAAGCAGAGCTAAGGAAAAAGCACGCGCGTTGCCGTCTCGTTGACGAGCGCGCAGAATGCAAACACGCTCGCGAGCCCGCGATCGTTCCTTCGCCGCGAGCGCACTCCGCTTCCGATGTCCGAATCCCTCACCCCTTCGCTGCCCGAACGCGAGGTCCTGACGCCGTCCTCGCTGAACCGGCTCGTGCGCGATCTGCTCGAAGACGCGCTGCCGCTGATCTGGGTCGAGGGCGAGCTCTCGAACGTCGTGCGCGCGGCGTCGGG
>DASZWL010000409.1:0-1900 GCA_035546695.1 Rhodanobacteraceae bacterium
CGCCGTCGATCGCGGGAACGGCTTCGTGCTGATGGAGGATCTCGGCTCGCGGCCCTATCTCGCCGAGCTCGGCGAGCGCTCGGTCGATGCGCTCTACGCCGACGCGCTCGATGCGCTGCACCGCATGCAGACGGCCGTCGATACCACGGGCCTGCCGGCTTTCGACGAGACATTCGTGACGACCGAGCTCGAGATCATGCCGGAGTGGTTCCTGCGCCGGCATCTCGGCTACGCGATCGGCTGCGACGAGTGGGACGTCATCGAAGTCGCGTTTCGCGCACTGATCGCCGCGGTCCGCTCGCAGCCGCAGACGTTCATGCATCGCGATTATCACAGCCGGAATCTGATGGTGGTCGGGAGCCGGGATTCGGGATTCGGGATTCGGGATTCGAAAGAGCAAACCGCTCACGCCGAATCACGGCCTGCTGTCCCCAATCCCGAATCCCGAATTCCGAATCCCGGCTTCCCGAACCCAGGAATCATCGACTTCCAGGGCGCGATGATCGGCCCGATCGCGTACGACCTCGCTTCGCTGCTGCGCGACTGCTACATCGCGTGGGATGCCGAACGCGTCGAAGGCTGGGTCGAAAGCTATCGCGAGCGGCTGCGTCACGCGCACCTCGTCGATTCGCACGTCGACGCCGCACGCTTCCGCCGCTGGTTCGATCTCGCCGGCCTGCAGCGCCACATCAAGGTGCTCGGTCTCTTCTGCCGGCTCAATTATCGCGACGGCAAGGCGCATTACCTCGACGATCTGCCGCTCGTCTGGCATTACGTGATCACGGTCGCCGAACGCTACGCGGAGCTCGCGCCGCTCGCCGATCTCCTGAAGCGCGCGCTCGGCGATCGCGACATCCGCACGGCGCGCGACGAGGCAACGACCGGATGATCCGCCGCGCGATGATCTTCGCGGCCGGGCGCGGCGAGCGCATGCGTCCGTTGAGCGACACCACTCCGAAGCCGCTGCTCCGCATCGGCGCGAAGACGCTGATCGAGCATCACATCGAGAAGCTCGCGGCGATCGGCGTGCATGAGATCGTGATCAATACCTCGCATCTCGCGGAGCAGTTTCCGCGCGAGCTCGGCGACGGCTCGCGCTGGAATCTTTCGATCCGCTACAGCTACGAAGGCGAGAAGCCGCTCGAAACCGGCGGCGGCATCCAGCACGCGCTGCCGCTGCTCGGCGATGCGCCGTTCATCGGCGTCGCGGCCGACATCGTCAGCGATTACGACTACGCGAAGCTGCCGGCCGAACCGGACGGGCTCGCGCATCTCGTGATGGTGCCGAATCCCGCGTTCCATCCGCGCGGCGACTTTTTTCTCGATGGCTCGCGGCTCAGCGAGAACGGCGAAGGCGAGCGCCTCACGTTTTCGAGCATCGCGGTGTATCGGCCGGAGCTCGTCGCGGACGAAATGGCGGCCTCGTTCAAGCTGCTGCCGCATTTCCGGCGCGCGATGCGCGAAGGAAAGCTGAGTGGCGAGCGCTTCGACGGCTACTGGACGAACATCGGCACACCCGAGCAATTGCGCGAAGCGCGCTTTTCCCCTCTCCCGCTTGCGGGAGAGGGCTAGGGTGAGGGCAAGTTGGTTCGACGTCTGGATCAAGAGCGTCCGCAGGAAAGCGTGACTCACATGTGCCCTCACCCTACCCTCTCCCGCAAGCGGGAGAGGGAAAAATCAGGGCGCTTCGGGTTCGAGCAACTTGCGCAAGAACGGCACCGTCACGCGCCGCTGCGCCGCCAACGATGCCGAGTCGATACGGTCGAGCACGCCGACCAGCGAGGCGATGTCGCGCTTCTCGCGCGCGAACAGCCAGTCGACGACCGCATCGTCGAGCTCGATCCCGCGCGCTTGCGCGCGCTCGCGCAACAACTCGCGCCGCTCCACTTCGGTCAGCGGC
>DASZWL010000410.1:0-11950 GCA_035546695.1 Rhodanobacteraceae bacterium
GCCGTCGATTGCGGTCTTCCGCGGTCCGAGGAGTTTCCGGACTTCATCGCGTACTGGTTCGAGCGGCCGGCCGCCCATGCCGCAACGCTCGTCGTCCACGCGCTGCTCGATTCGCCGAGCATCGCCGGCGCGTACCGCTTCGAGATCGCGCCGGGCGAGCCGCTCGTCATGCATGTCGAAGCGACGTGGTATCCGCGCGCTGCGATCGAGCGGCTCGGCATCGCGCCGCTGACGAGCATGTTCCTCGTCGCGCCGTACGACCGGCGCGTCGATACCGACTGGCGTCCGGTCATCCACGATTCCGACGGACTCGCAATGCACGCCGGTAGCGGCGAATGGCTGTGGCGGCCACTCGCGAATCCATCCGTCGTGCGCGTCAGCACGTTTCGCGACGCGAAGCCGAAAGGTTTCGGGCTGTTCCAGCGCGATCGCAACTTCGATCACTATCAGGACGACGGCGCGTGGTACGACCGTCGGCCGAGCCTCTGGGTCGAGCCGCTCTCGGGATTCGAAAACGGCGCCGTGACGCTGCTCGAGATTCCCGCCGAGCACGAAAGCGCCGACAACATCGCGGCGTTCTGGAATCCCGCGAGTGCTCCGAAGCCCGGCGCGGAATTGCATTGCGCGTACAGGCTCCATTGGGGCGAGAAGATGCCGGATATGCCGCCGCTCGCAACGGCCGCGATGACGTGGAGCGGCATCGGCGGACAAGCCGGCGGCGCGCGCGCGCATTTCTCGTGGCGCTTCGTCGTCGATTTTGCCGGCGGCGAGCTCGCCTTGCTCGCGAAGGATACAAACGTCGAAGCGGTCGTCACGCTCTCGCGTGGAACGGCCGAGTTCGTCTCGGCGCGTCCGCTCGATGCTATCCACGGCTGGCGCGCGATGTTCGACGTGCGTCCGCCCGACGCGGGCACGCAGCCGATCGACATCCGTCTGTTCCTGCGCCTTCGCGAGCGCGCATTGACCGGGACGTGGCTCTACCAATGGACGCCGCCGGAGCGGCCGGCGGCGTCTTGACCTCGCGTCTCGCTGCGCGCTACTGGCTGCCGAAGTTGTAGACGAGGTTCGTCGTGATCAGCTGGTCGGTCGATTTGACGCCCGGCGCGACGTCGGAGTTGTGCCGCACCTGATAGCCGACCTTGAGCGCGAGCTTCTTGCTCATCGCGACCTGCAAGCCGGCGTCGTTCTGCAGGAACGTGTTGTCGGCACCGGACTCGACGAGCAGCGTGTCGACGAGCGAAGTCGTGTCGGTGAAATCGTGCTTGTACGCCATCAAACCGCGCCCGACGACGTCGCCCTCGGCATCGTGCTGTTGCACGACCGTGACCGGCGGATCGCCGACCGCGACGCGCGTGTCGATCGGCCGGTAGCGGCGATAGCCCGGGCCGACTTCGACCGAAAGCTCGTCGCTCTGGTTCTTGAGCAGCGTGTAGCCGTAGCCGATCGATGCGACGGCCTGGTATTCGAACGGCGAGAAATCGTCGTTCTCGTAGCGCAGCGCGCCGACGATGTAGCTGCGCTCGTCGAGCTTGTAGCCAGCCGACGCGCCGGCTTCGTAGCGGTTCGCGGTCGTCTGATAGCTCGATACGTTGACGACCGTCGGCGGCGTCGTGCTGCTGTCGACGGCGGTCGTCTTGACTTCGCCTTTGCTGCGGAGCGCAGTCAGGTAGAAGAGATCCTTCCAGCGCTCGTCTTCCTTCTTGAATTCGAGCTTGGCATTGAGATTCTCCGAGCGGGCGTTGCCGCGCGCGGCGGCGAAGCCGATCTCGCCGGAGCCGGACCAGCCGTCATCGGCCTGCGCGGCGAGCGGGACGAGAGCGGCGGCGGAAAGGAGGGCGAACAGGGATTTTCGGGTCATGCGGTCTTCCTCGTGGATGCGCGGGAAAGGCCGCCAAATCAGGGATTTAGCGACGTATTGCTGCATCGCAGCAGCGCGTCGAGTCTAGTGGCGCGGATTGAAACGTCGAGTGAATCGCGACGCGCTCGCTCAGCACGGGCGAGCGTCAACCTCCGTAGTAGGCGATGACCGTATGCCGCGCTTCGGCGAAGAAGAGCCAGCGCTCGACGAAGACGCCGAGCATGCCGAGCACGAGCGCGAGACATCCCGCCGTCGCGTACGCGATCGGGAAAGCGAGCGCGAGCAGCGCGAGCAATGCCGGGGCGACGAACGCTCCGGCGAGCGCGATGAGCCGGAGTCTTCTCGCGTGCTTGCGCGCGAGCACGAAGCCCATCTCGTGCGTCAGGTAGTTTTCTTCGGTATGCGGAGCCTCGAACACGCGCACTTCGCCGAGCGATTCGAGCCCGGTCGCGCGGCCGGGGCCGTTGCGCGGTGCTTCGTCGATGTCGCGCCAATAGAAGGACTTCAACGCAAGCAGGCCGATCGAGGTCGACACGAGCGCGATCAGCATCGCATCGATCTCGCGGAGACGCGCGGCATCGATCTCGACGAGCGCGTTCGGCAGCGCCGACAGCACCCATGTCCAGAGGAAACCCGTATGCAACGCAAGCAGCAGGTATGCGGGCATCACGAAGCGGTTGTGCCACGCGCGGATCGGCTTCAGGCTCGAATAGATGTTGGCCGTGCAGTAGACGGTCACGATGCACATCAGTGCGAGCAAGGCGCCGATCAGATGGAACGTTCCATCAGTGACCCACGGCGCGTACGCCGTGCCCGGCGGAAAACGGCGTGCATGCCATTCCTGGAACAGCGCCACGACAACCGCGAGCGCCGGCAGATACGTCAGCAACGCCGCGACACCTTCGCGCGAGAGCCACGAGCTTCGCCATTGCGACAGTGCGCGCCATGCACGCAGCGGCTTGCCGAGATGGCCGAGCGAGAAGAGAAGTCCCGTCGTCACGAGCACGAAGCCGGCGAAGAAAAGATGGTTCCGGAGCGGCGGATACCAGCAGACCGCCGGTGTACCGCCGGTCGGATTCGCGAAAGGCGCATCGCACGAAGGCCAGACGAACGTGAGCGCGAAGCCGAGCACGAGCCAGATCCCGTAGCCGGCGCCCGAGAGCACGGTGAAGAGGATGATCGAGAACGTCGGCCGCATCGTCGATCCGTCTCAGCGCGACAGCGCGCGATCGAGCCAGCGCAACACGCCCGGAAGCTGGTTGCGATCGAGCGTTTCCTCGCGCAGCTCGCGCGTCGCCGGTGTTTCGTTGCAACCGTCGCGGCGCGGACGCGGCGGAAGGTATCTGTTGACCGGTTTGTAACCGAACTCCGGCATCAGCGCGTACCCGTCGCGCTCGGCGACGAGCTGCGAGATCGCCGAATCCGGATCGCCGAGATCGCCGAAATGCCGCGCGCGTGTCGGACACGCGGCGACGCAGGCCGGCTGGCGATCGGCAGGATCGAGCGTCTCGTTGTAGATGCGATCGACGCAGAGCGTGCACTTCTGCATCGTGCCGCGCTTCGGGCTGATCTCGCGCGCGCCGTACGGGCACGCCCACGCGCAGAGCTGACAGCCGATGCATTTGTCCTCGTCGACGAGCACGATGCCGTCCTCGGCGCGCTTGTAGCTCGCGCCGGTCGGGCAGACGGTCACGCACGCCGGCGTCTCGCAGTGCAGGCACGAGCGCGGGAAGTGGACGGTGAGATCGGGAATCGGGAATGGGGAATCGGGAATGGTCGAAGCAGTCCGTACCTCGCCGTCGTGCGCTGCCGCTTCTGCGATTCCCGATTCCCGATTCCCGATTCCCCGCTCCACCGAGTACGTATGCACCCGATTGAACCAGACGCCCGACGGCTCCGCGCCGTACGGATCGGCATCCGGCAGCGGTCCGAAATCGCCGCCGTCGTTCCATTCCTTGCACGCGACCGCGCAGGCGTGGCAGCCGACGCAGATGTCGAGGTCGATGACGAGCCCGAGCTTCTTCGCACCGGGAGGCGGCAGCGTCGTCATCGGCTCATCCGAACGGCCAGAAGCGCGGGATCAGGTACATCGACAAGGCGCAGAAGAGTGCGATCAGCGGAATGCCGATCTTCATGAAATCGGTGAAGCGATAGCCGCCGGCGTAGTAGACCATCGTGTTCGTCGGATATCCGACCGGCGTCGCGAACGACGTCGCCGCCGCGAACGCGACCGCGACGACGAACGGCCGCGAGTCGGCGTGCATCGAATGCGCAACCGCGATCGCGATGCCGACCATCAGCACGACCGACGGATTGTGGCCCATGAGCTCGGTCAGAAGCGCGGTCAAAAGATAAATCATCAGCAAGGCCGCGAGCGGACCGTGATCGCCGACGAGGGTCATGCCGGCATCGACGACGTGCTGCGAGAGCCCGCTGTTCTCGATCGCGGTGCCGAGCGGCAGGATCGCGCCGAGCAGTACGACGATCTTCCAGTCCATGCCTTCGTAGAGATCTTTGCGTCCGTAACAGCCGGCGATCGCCATCAGCGTCGCGCCGCCGAGCGCCGCGATCGGGATCGGCAGCCAGTGGAGGCCGGAGACGATCACGACGCCGGCCATGATCGCCATCGCCGCGAACGCGCGCCTTGAAAGGCGGCGCGTGTCCTCGCGCTCGCTCAGCACGACGAAGCGCTCGTCGCTTTGCAACGCGTCGGCGCCGTTGCCGCCGACCAGCAGCATCAGCACGTCGCCGCCTGCGAGATGCACGTCGCGGAGCTTCTCGCGCAGGACGCGGCCGCGGCGGTGGATCGCGAGCACGATCGCGTCGAAGTTCCGCGCGAGATGCAACTCGCCGATCGTGCTGCCGACGATCGTGCCCTCGGGCTTGAGCATCGCCTCGACGAGCACGCGCGCCTTACCGTGATCGGGTCCGTAGCGGTTCTCGGGATCGATCTCGAGCTCGGCGCGCTTGCGCAGGTCCTCGATCTTCTCCCACGCGCCGCGCACGAGCAGCACGTCGCCGGGCTGGATCTCCTGCGAGCGCGGCGACCAGAGATGGCGATCGCCGCGCAGGAGCTCGAGCGGATACACGCCGTAGGTTTCGCCGAGCTTCGCGTCGGCGATCGTCTTGCCGACCAGCATCGAGCCCGGCGTCACGCGAAGCTCGGTCACGTACTTGCCGATCGTCTCGGCCGGCACGTCGGCGCTCGTCTCGCGCGGCAGCAGCCAGCGCCCGATCAGCATCAGGTACGCGATGCCGGCGACGGCGAGCAGCGCGCCCATGCGCGTGAACTCGAACACGCCGAACGGCGGCAACCCGTGCTTCTGCGCGAGGCTGTCGGCGAGAAGATTCGACGACGTGCCGATCAGCGTGCAGACGCCGCCCATCTGCGCCGCGAACGCCATCGGCATCAAGACGCGCGCAGGCGACGTGCGCGTGCGCGCGCAGACGCGCAGCGCCAGCGGAAGGAACGTCGCGACGAGCGCGATGTTCTTCACGAACGCGCCGATCGGCGCGATCGTCAGCATCAGCGCCAGCGTCAGGAGCCACGGTCGGCGGATGCGCGAGAGCAGCGCCGCCAGCGGCTCCAGCGCGCCCGAGCGCTCGATGCCGAGGCTGAGCGCGAACATCGCCGCGACCGTGACGGTCGCCTCGTTGCTGAAGCCGGCGAGCGCTTCGGCCGGCGTCACGATGCCGAAGATCGCGAGCAGCGCGAGCGCGATCAGCGCGACGATGTCGACGCGCACGCGCTCGCTCGCGAACAGCGCGATCGAGCCGATCACGACGCCGAGCGTGATCCACGCCTGTGCGCTCATTCGCCGCGCATCCCGACGACTTCGATGCGATGGCCCGGCTCCTGCGAGACGTCGTCGCGCTCGATGCGGACGCGAAGGTCGAACCACGCGGCCTGTCCCGTGACGGGATCGGCGTTCGCGCGCGTCGCTTCGCCGTCGAGGCGAAGCTCCTCGTCGATCAGGTGATTCAGCAGGAAGCCATCCCGGAATTCCGGCGCGTCGGTGGCGAGCTTCCATGCACCCTTGCGCTTGCCGATCGCGTTCCACGTCCACACGGTTCCGCGCGCGGTCGCTGCGTGCGTGCGCGCCTGCACGCGGATGCGGCCGGCGGGTGCGCTGATCCAGATCCAGTCGCCGTCGGCGATCGCGTGCTCGCGTGCCGTGTCGGGATGAATGTAGAGGAAGTTCCGCGTCGCGATCTGGCGCAGCCAGCGGTTCTGCGAGCCCCAGGAGTGGTACATGAACATCGGGCGTTGCGTGATCGCGTTGAGGGGAAACGATTCGTCATACGGCGCCTGTGGTGCCGTCACCTCATCCCGGCCTTCTCCCGCAAGGGGAGAAGGGGAAAAGCGCGCATTCGCCGTTTGCGGAGATGTTTCCTCGAGCGAGGCGTACCAGAACGGTAGCGGATCGAAGTAGCGCGCGACGCGCTCGCGGTCGCGCTCGGGAGGCTGCATCGCGCCGTGGCCTTGCGCGGCGAGGCGAAAACGCTGCAGCGACTCGGCATAGAACTGCAACGTGACCGGCGTCGTCGACGCGGCGAAACCGAGCGACTTCGCCCATTCGAGATAGTCGCGGTTCGCCATCTTGTAGTAGCGGCCCGCGGCGGGCACTTCGCGATGCCAGTGGCAGCCGTGCTCGATATAACGTTCGAGCTGTTCGGGATTCGGCGCGCCGATACCGTCGGCCTCGCCGTTCGCGCCGCGCCATCCGGCGAGGAGGCCGACGCCCGGCGAGCGCTCGTGTTCGACGATGTACTGCGCGTAGCCGCGTGGATATTTCGGCGCGCCGTTCGCGTCGACGAGATTCGGCAGGCGAAGTCGCGCACCGAGATCGAGCAGCACGTCCTGGAACGGTCGCACGTCCCGATCGGGAGCTACAACTGGCCGGCGGATCGCGTCGGCAGCGCCGTCGGCGTCGGAGATCGGGCGATCGAGCAGGCTGATGCAGTCGTAGCGTTCGAGATAGGTCGTATCCGGCAGCACGAGATCAGCGAACGCGACCGTTTCCGAAGCGTACGCGTCGGCATAGATGATGTGCGGGATGCGGTACTCGCCGGTCTCGGGATCGCGATCGGCGAGCATCTGCCGCGTCGCCGTCGTGTTCATCGCCGAGTTCCAGCCCATGTTCGCCATGAACAGGAACAGCGTGTCGATGCGATACGGATCGCCGGCCCACGCGTTGCGGATAACGTTCTGCAGCATGCCGTGCGCGGCGAACGGATGCTCCCACGAGAACGCCTTGTCGATGCGTCGCGGCGCGCCGTCCGCATCGACGACGAGATCCTCGGGCGCGTGCACGTAGCCGAGCGGACCCGCGTCGAGCGCACCGTTTTCCTTGCGCTTCCTGCCGGGTCGATTGCCCGGCGGAGCCGGCTTCGGATACGGCGGCTGATAGCGGAAGCTGCCCGGCGTATCGATCGCGCCGAGCAGCATCTGCAGGAGATGCAGCGTCCTGCATGTGTGGAATCCGTTCGCATGCGCCGAAATACCGCGCATCGCGTGCATCGAGACCGGACGGCCGATCATTTCGGCGTGCTCGCGGCCGTGCGTGTCGGTCCATTTCTGCGCGATGCGGATCGATTGCTCGAACGCAATGTCGGCGAGCTCGCGCGCGAGGCGGCGGATCGTTTCTTCGTCGACGCCGCAGAGTTTCGCGGCACGCTGGGGTGAGTATTCGTCCGAGAGATAGCGCTCGGCGAAGAGGTGGAACGCGGGAACGGCTTTGCGGCCGTCGGCGAGCGTGTATTCGCCGACGATCAGCGGAGAAATATCGGGTAGCGATGCGTCGACGGCTACCACCTCGTCGTCCCCGCGAAAGCGGGGACCCAGCGCCTCCGCTTGCTCATCAGGCGCTGGATTCCCGCTTTCGCGGGAATGACGAGAGGGAGTTTCGCCGCGACGACGGATGGCGCACAACGGCTTGCCGTCTCCGTCGCGTGCGATCAAACCATCGTCCGCATCGCCCGGCGCGCGGATCACGAGATGATGCGCATTCGTGAACCGCACGAGATAGTCGAGATCGACGCGATCGTTGCGCAGAAGCTCGTGGATCAACGCGCCGGCAAGCAACCCGTCGGTGCCGGGATTGATCGCGACCCATTCGTCCGCAATCGCGCCGTAACCGGTGCGCACCGGGTTGACGACGACGATCTTCGCACCGCGCTTCTTGAGCTCGCCGAGTCCGAGCTTGATCGGATTCGAATCGTGATCCTCGGCGACGCCCCAGAGCATCAGGTATTTCGTCAGCGCCCAGTCCGGCTCGCCGAATTCCCAGAAGCTGCCGCCGAGCGTGTACATGCCGGCCGCGGCCATGTTGACCGAGCAGAAGCCACCGTGCGCGGCGTAGTTGATCGTGCCGAACTGCTGCGCCCACCAGCCGGTCAGCGCCTGCGACTGGTCGCGGCCGGTGAAGAACGCGAGTTCGTCGGGATTCCGCGCGCGGATGTCGCAGAGCCACTTCGTGGCGATCGCGAGCGCTTCGTCCCATTCGATCTCGCGGAATTCGCCCTTGCCGCGTTCGCCGACGCGCAGCAGCGGCTTCGAGAGCCGCGCCGGCGAGTAGTGCTGCATGATGCCGGCCGATCCCTTCGCGCAGATCACGCCCTTGTTGACGGGATGCGCGGGATTGCCGTCGATGTAGCGGACGCGGCTGTCCTTCAGATGCACGCGGATGCCGCAGCGGCACGCGCACATGTAGCACGTCGTCGTCTTGACGGCGTCGCCGGTCGGCTTGTCGAGATCGAGATATGCGTGAGGCAAGGGGATCGAAGCGTCGTCCGTGTTCCGCCATGTTAATGGATGCGCCGGCGGCTGCGTTCCGGACGGAAGCGAAGTAATCCTCCGCAGCGCCGTTTTATCGCTACCATGGGCCGTCCGGAGCCCGGGGAGGATTCCGCATGAACGTGCCGACGCCGAACGCGAGCGCCGCGTCGCCTCGACTGCGCGCCGTGCTGACGGTGCTGCTGGTCAATGCGGTGCCGTTGATCGGCATCCATCGCTACGGGTGGTCGGCGGCGAACGTGCTGGTTCTCTACTGGTTCGAGAACCTCCTGATCGCGATCTGCACGTGCATCCGGCTTCTCGTGCACCGGCATCTCACGCGCAAGAAAGGTTACTGGCGGCACACGAACCGCTTCGGCATCGAGGTCAACGGCGAGCCGGTCAAGACGGGTCCGATCGGCGAGTACGCGACCGGCGCGTTCGCGTTCACGCTCGCGCACGGCGTGTTCGTCGCCGTCATCGTGATGATCCTTGCGCAGAATCATCCGGACGAGCCGATGTGGCACGTCTCGCTCTCGCAGGTCGCGCGCGGCGTCGCCGCGATCACGGCGATGCTCGGCGTCGAGCTGCTGGTCGATCTTTCCTCGATCCGCGCGCGGAGCTTCGCGGCGATGAAGGATTACGCGCAAGGCCGCATGAGCCGCATCGTCGTGCTCCATCTCGCGATCATCTTCGGCATGCTCGCGATGGCGGTCAGCGGATCGCCGTTCGGCGTTTTGTACGTGCTGATCGGCCTCAAGACGCTGGTCGAGCTTGGCGGCGCGTTCGCGCGTCCCGCCGGCGCGGCCGCGGACGCCGTGCCGCCGGCCTGGATGCTGAAGGCGGCCGACCGGCTTGCCAAGGACAAGGGCGGTGCGGCCGGCCTGATCAAAGAGATGCAGCATGACCGCGAGGCCGCGAAAGAAGGCGCAAACGAGGACGAGGAACCGATGCCGGCGTCGCGATGACGGCACGCGTCTGAAAATGGGCACAATAGCGCGATGGACCGCTACGAACGCATCCTGACGCTGCACCGGCTGCTGAAGTCGGCGCGCTATCCGGTCACTCTGCAGCATCTGAAGGACGAGCTCGGCTGCTCGCGCGCGACGCTGTATCGCGACATTGCATTCCTGCGCGATGCGCTCGGCGCGCCGATCGAGAGCGGCGAGGGCGAAGAGGCCGCGATCCGCTACGCCGCCGAAGAGGCCGAGCGATTCGAGCTGCCGGGCCTCTGGCTGACGAGCGAAGAGCTTGCCGCGCTGCTCGCGCTGAACGAGCTGCTCGGACGATCGGATCCCGGCGTGCTCGCAGGCGCGCTCGCGCCGTTCCGCGCGCGGATCGAGCGGCTCCTCTCCGATCATGCGAGCGGACGCGCGCTGCCGATCGAACGCATCCGCGTCATCGCGAGCGGCGCGCGCAAGCTCGATCAGGCGGCATTCCGCACCGTCGCGAGCGCATTGCTGAATCGCCAGCGCCTGAAATTCCGCTATCGCGCACGCTCGACCGATTCGTTGACCGAACGCATCGTCTCGCCGCAGCGTCTCGCGCACTATCGCGACAACTGGTATCTCGACGCTTGGGATCACGCGCGCGACGCGCTGCGCAGCTTCGCGCTCGATCGCATCCGCGATCCCGAGATGCTCGAGGAAAGCGCGCTCGATCGCGACGCGACCGAGCTCGACGCGCATCTCGCGTCGAGCTACGGCATCTTCTCGGGATCGCCGAAAGCCTGGGCGACGATCCGCTTTTCCTCGCACGCGGCGCGCTGGGTTGCCGACGAGCGCTGGCATTCGCAGCAGCAGGGCGCGTGGCTGCCGGACGGACGCTACGAGCTGCGCGTGCCGTACTCGAATTCGCGCGAGCTTCTGATGGATGTCCTGAAATATGGACCCGACGCCGAAGTCGTCGCGCCGGTCTCGCTGCGCGAGGAAATGAAGATCATGCTGAATCTCGCGCTCGGCGCGTATCAGGCGCCGCCGTGAGCACCGATGCATCGCCGCCGCGCACGCTCTCGCTCGTGCTGGGCTCGGGCGGCGCGCGCGGTTACGCGCACATCGGCGTCATCGAAGCGCTCGAGGCGAGCGGCTTCGCGATCCGCTCGATCGCCGGCAGCTCGATGGGTGCGCTGATCGGCGGCATCTACGCGGCCGGCAAGCTCGACACGTACACCGAATGGGTGCGGCCGCTGCAGCGGCTCGACGTGCTGCGCCTGCTCGACTGGACGCTGTCCGGCGGCGGCTTCATCAAGGGCGATCGCATCATCGGCGTGCTGAAGGACCTGATCGGCGAGACCAACATCGAAGACCTGCCGATTCCGTACACGGCGGTCGCGGTCGATCTCGACGTGCAGCGCGAGGTGTGGTTCTCGCAGGGTCCGCTGTTCGATGCGATCCGCGCGTCGATCGCGATACCGACGATCTTCCGTCCGTATCGTTACGAAGGCCGGCTGCTCGTCGACGGCGGGCTTCTGAATCCGCTGCCGGTGTCGCCGACGCTGCGCGACCTGACCGATGCGACGATCGCCGTCGACGTCAACGCGCCGGCCGAGCCGCTCGACGGCGAGAGCGATGCGGATCGCGGTGCGGCAGGGCAGGCGTCTCCGGAAATGCTTCCCGAACAGGCCGACGCGACGACCGTCGACGCGAAGCGCACGACCTACCGCAAGCGCATCGCCGATTTCATCGAGAATCGCATCGAGAAACGCGAGCGCGCCGTCGCCGAGAGCGAGCCCGGCGCGTTCGAGCTGTTCGCGCGCGCGCTCGATGTCGTGCAGGAGACGATCACGCGTTTGAAGCTCGCGGCCGAGCCGCCGGATCTCCTGATCACGATCCCGCGCAACGCCTGCGCGTTTTACGAGTTCCACCGCGCGGATGAATTGATCGCGCTCGGGCGCAAGCGCACGCTCGAGGCGCTCGATCGCTGGCATCGGCCGACTCGGCGCGTTGCGTCTCCGGCATAAAGCCGGAGCGTGTTTCGTCGTGCTTTTCGCAAGAGCGCTTCCTGCTCGCGCTAGAGAAAAGCACGTGGCCCGCGAGTGGGTTTCACCTCTCCCGCTTCGCGGGAGAGGTCGACGCGCGAAGCGCGGCGGGTGAGGAAAGGCGTGACAGCGTGAACCACGCTTGCCCTCATCCTACCCTCTACCCTCTCCCGCAAGCGGGAGAGGGAAAAGCAAAACTAAAGGTAATTCCTAAGCAAACCGGACCAACTTTAGACTGGTCCGATCATGAAACGATGTCCGCGGTGCGCGAGCGCGCGTGCTTATCGGCTGGGTGACGGGCGCTGGAAGTGCCGGAGCTGCCGGCATCGCTACAGCGTCA
>DASZWL010000411.1:0-4226 GCA_035546695.1 Rhodanobacteraceae bacterium
AGCCTGCAATCGCGCGGCGGCAACGGGCGCGAGCGCTGGGAGCTCGTGCTCGCGCGCGCCCGCGCGCTCGGCGCCGCCGGAAAGCTCGGCGCCGCCGATGCGCTGCTCGCGCGACTCGCCGACGCGAGCGATGCCGCGCAGGACGCCGTCGCTCGCGCGCAAGGCAACGTGCTCGGCGCCGAGATCGCGATCGCGCGCGGCGATTGCGCGCACGCCGCGGAGATCGCCGGAACGGCGATGACGCCGACGCTCGAGGGTGCGATCCCGGTCGACTATGCACGCGCCGCGCGGATTCGCGTCGAAGCCTTCGCCTGCGCGGGCGACGTCGCGGGAGCAAACGACGCACTGACTGCATTCGAAGCGTGGGCGGCGCACGCGCCGCCGACGGCGGTCGGCATCGAAATGCTGCGCGCACGTGCCGCGGCCATGCGCTCGCCGGAGGGCGCGCGAGCGGCATGGTCCGCGGCAATGTCCGCCGCGACCGCGCGCGCGATTCCGGATGAGATCGTCGACGTCGGCCTCGCTTACGTGCGCTCGCTGATCGCGGCGGGCCGCCTCGACGAGGCCGTCTCCGTGAACGGCCGCACGGCGACATGGGCTGATCGCGACGCGCGCGCGGCGCTGATCCAGGCGCTCGTCTACGCCGCGCTCGGCCGTTCGGCCGCGGCCGACGAAGCGTTCCGGCGCGCTCGCGCTCTCGCCGGAGAGCGCGTGTTCGCCGACTTCCCACCGCAGCGCGACCGCACCGCCGGGCGCTGAGCGTACCCGTAGACGACCGCTACATGCTTTCTACATGCGTGGGCGGGCCGCGTCGGCGAAAGTTCGCGTCCCGCCTGCGCACGCAGGCGATCTTCCACCGCCCGGACTTCCGCATGACTCACTCGCACCTCCGTACGACCCTAAGTGCCGCGATCGCGATTGCGTTCGCAGGAGCGCTACCCGCTCAGGCAGGCTCGGCGCTCTATCACCTGACGCCGCTGACCGTGCCGGACGCGACATCCGTTTCGGTCACCGACATCAACGACGCGGGACAGATCGTCGGCTTCTATACCGACGCGGACTTCAACCGCCACGCGGTGCTCTGGGACTCGACCGGCTGGCACGACCTCGCGGTCCCGTCGGGCGACGGCATCGCGCGCGCGATCAACGATGCGGGCCAGATCGTCGGCACCTCCGACGATTTCGTCGTGGCGACGCAGGGTCTGCTCTGGGATGCCGCGACGCCCGACACCTGGACCGTGCTCAACGAAGATCCCGACGTCGCCGTGAGCCCAGCCGACATCAACGACGACGGCGTCGTCGCCGGCGGCTTCGGCGTGCCGAGCCGCGCATTCGTCTGGACCGCTGCCGACGGACTCGTCGATTACGGCATCCAGGATCCGGACGTAGAAGACCAGCAGGCGCGCTGGACCGCGATCAACGACGCCGGAAAGCTCGTCGGCTTCTGGAACCAGCACGTCTCGAACATCCATGCGACGGCCGGCATGGTCGGCACGCCGGCCGTGATCGGACTCGGCGGCGACAGCGCCGTGCAACGCACGAGCATCGCCGGCATGAACGGCGACGGCGTCGCGGTCGGCCTCGGCAGCTTCGACGAATCGGTGCTCGTGCCGGTCGTCTTCGCCGACGACGGCTCGTTCGCCGCGATCGACGGCGCGACGCTCGACCAGAACAACGGCAGCGCGATCGCGATCAACGATGCCGGCGTCATCGTCGGCACCGCCGGCATCGGCACCGCGAATGGACCCGTGCCCGGCCTCAAGGCCTGGGTGCATCGCGACGGCGCGACCTACGATCTCTTCGAGGTCGTCGACGACACGAGCGGCTTTTCGCGCTTCGCGAACGCGGTCGCGATCAACGACGCGGGCGTCATCGTCGGCACCGGCCGTGACGCCGACGACAACGTCGTGAGCTTCGTGCTGACGCCGATCGCAGCCGACGGCATCTTCGCGGATGGTTTCGATCCGTGAGCGGTCCGGTCTGAAACGGCGCGCTTCGCGCCGTTTCGGGCGATGTGTAAACTGGGAATACGCGCCGGCGCGGTTCTTCGCATCGGCGACGAAAACCAGGGGAGTCATCGCATGAAGAAGATCAGGGTTGCCGCGGTCGCGGCGGCATTGGCTTGCGCGGGCGTCGGCTATGCCGCCGAAAAGAACAGTCCTTCGATGTACCACGGCAAGTCGAAGGACGACGCCGCGCTCACGCTCGTCGAGGCGGCGAAGGTCCAGGCCGACAACGGCAGCTGGGAGCGCATCGCGGTCGGCCGCGTGCTCTATCTCGGCGGACACAAGGCCGAAGGCCAGGCGATCTTCGACGCGATCCTCGGCGACGATCACGAGGACAGCGACGAATACCGCATCGCGCGCGTCTACGCCGAAGCGCACGAGTGGACGAAGGCGAAGCCGCTGTTCGACCGCTTCGTCGCGAACAACCCGAAGGACGAGAAGGGTCTCGCCGAGGTCGGCGCGTACTACCTCGTCAACGGCGATCGCGCGACGGCCGAGGATCTTTTCGACCGCTCGTTCAAGACGCGCGAATTCTGGGCGACGGTCGCCGTCGCCGGCGCGTATCTCGGCGTATCGCCGGAAGAGTAAAGCCCGTCCGCGAACACAAAGACGTCGTCATGCCCGCGAAAGCGGGCATCCACTTAGCGGTGAGAGGCAAAATGGATGCCCGCTTTCGCGGGCATGACGGCAGCGTGCAGAGGCGAAGTGCGTGCGGGCGCGCCCTATTTCGTATGCCGCGCCATGAGAATCGACAGGCAGAAATGGAACCCGACACCGAGCGCGACCGTGAGCCCGATCGCGCGCAACACCGGCAGCGAAGAAAACGCCTGCATGCCGAACACGAGCAGCGCCGCGGCGACGCAGACCAGCGTCGCGTGCAGCGTGCGGCGCGCCTCGGCTTCGTCGTCCACGGGCCGCTCGAAGAACAGCGCGTAGTGAAGCCCGAGCCCCGCCGCGAGCGTGACCGCGACGAGATGGAACAGCGATAGCGAGAGACCCGACGCGCGCTCGACGACGACGACGAGCAACGTGGCGAGCGTCATCGGCGCGAGCACGTGCCACGCGCGTCGCGCACTGCGCAGCGCGACGATCACCGTGATCGCAAGCAGCACGAACGCGATGCCGAGCGCGCGCAGGATGCGTTCGCGATAGGCGATCACGAGCGATTCCGATGCCGCCTTGAGATCGAGCAGACGTACGTCGCCGCGCGCCGAGCGCGCGAATGTCTCGATCGTGCCTGCGTCGTGCACGCCCGACAGCGTCGCGAGCGCGAGCGTGCCGTCCGCCCGCGTCACGAGCATCGATGCGAGCCGCGCACCGAACGGCGCACGCGCGAATTCCACCGGCGTCAGCGGAGCCAGCGTGCGCGCAGTCTCGACGTCGTCGAGGAACGGTTCGAACAATCCTTCGCGAAACGGCAGATCTGCGCTCGCTTCGACCAGCGCGGCGGAAAGCGTCGCGCGATCGGGCAGTTTCGCCTGGCGCGCGCGCTGCGTCTCGACGCTCGGCAGGTAGCGGCTCGGCAGTTCGAACGCATCGAGCGCCTTCTTCGCGACGAGCGCATCGAGCGCGGGCTCGATCTTTTCGGACAACGCGAGCACGCCGTCGGCGTCTTTCGCTTCGAGCACGAGCAGGTAGCGCACGTCCGGCGCGCCGAGCTCACCGCGGAGCTTCGCGTCGCGAAGAAGCAAATCCTGCGGTACCGGCGTCAGCGCGGCGAGATCGTTCTCCCACATCGGACCCGGCGCACGCCAGAGCACGACGACGCCGGCGATCGCGAGCAGCCACGGCAACCACGCGGGACGCGGCGCGCGATCGACGATGCGGAGCGCGGCGACGACGCCTTCGATCGTCGCCGCGTCGCGAAAACGGATCGGCAAGACATGCGGCAGCGCATAACGCGTCGAGAATCCGGCGACGAGAAGACCCGTGATCGTGAATGTCGCGAGCTGCTCGAGCCCGGGAACGCCCGAAGCGAAGAACGCGAGATATGCGATCGCGGCCGAGACGATCGCGGTCGCGAGCAGCGGCCAGAGCGCGACGACGCTCGTGAGCGCACCTTCGCCCGCGCGGCGGTGACTCAGCAGACGGATCGGATATTCCTGCGCGACGCCGAGCAGCGTGAAGCCGAACGCGATCGTGATGCCGTGCGCCGAGCCGAAGATCGCCGCGAGCGCCGCGATGCCGGCGAGTCCGCCGCTCGCGATCGGCAGCGCGGCA
>DASZWL010000412.1:0-2342 GCA_035546695.1 Rhodanobacteraceae bacterium
GACGCTGCTCGAGAGCGAGCTGTTCGGGTACGAGCGCGGCGCGTTCACCGACGCGCGGCAGCAGAAGCGCGGCCTGCTCGAATCGGCGGACGGCGGGACGGTGTTCCTCGACGAGATCGGCGAGATGCCGGCCGTGCTGCAGGCCAAGCTGTTGCGCTTCCTCGAAGAGAAAGTCCTGCGCCGTGTCGGCGGATCCGCCGACATCCGCGTCGACGTCCGCGTCGTCGCCGCGACGAACCGCACGCTGGAAGACGAAGTCCGCGCCGGCCGCTTTCGCGAAGATCTGTTCTACCGGCTGAACGTGCTCCCGCTGAAGCTGCCGCCGCTGCGCGCGCACCGCGAGGATCTGCCGGCGCTCATCGCGTTCTACATCGAGATCTTCAACCGCGAGTTCAAGAAGAACGTGAAAGGCGTCTCGGACGCCGCCCTGCGGCTGCTCTCGGCGTACGGCTGGCCCGGCAACGTGCGCGAGCTGCGCAACGCGGTCGAGCGCGCGATGCTGCTCACGGCGAGCGACACGCTCGAAGCGGATCAATTCCCGCAGACGGCCGTGCTCGACCTCGCGCACGTCGTCGAGCTGCCGCCGCATGGGCTCGATCTCGAAGAGGTCGAGCGCAGTCTCGTGATCCAAGCGCTCGATCGCACGCAGGGGAACCAGACGCGCGCGGCGAAGCTGCTGGGCCTGAACCGCGATCAGATTCATTATCGGATCGAGAAGTTCAAGTTGGCGACGAAGCCGGCGCGCGACTGAACGCGAGGGCGCGCGCCTTTATTTGGCGACGGTGCGCCCGACTTTGATCCGCGCGTCGACGATCGTGCATCCCTCGCCCGCCGCGCCGACGATGACTGGATTCAGATCGAGCTCCAGGATCTCGGGGATGGCGTCGGCGAGCCACGACACGCGCGCGAGCAAATCGCGAAGCGCCGGCGCGTCACCCGCCGGACGCCCGCGATAGCCGGCGAGCAGAACGGACGCGTGCGAGTGGCTCACGAGATCGTCAACGTCGCGATCGGTCAACGGGGCGATGCGGAAGTGCACGTCGCCGAGCCGCTCGACGTCCGTGCCGCCGAGCCCGAACGCCACGAGCGGACCGAACAGGCGATCGTGCACGACGCCGATCATTGTCTCCGTGCCAGGCCGCGCCATCGGTTGAATGACGATGCCGTCGATCGCCAGACCGTGCGCGGCGGCCGCCGCGACCAACTCACCATATGCGACACGCAGATCGTCGGCCGTGTGCAGGTTGAGACGCACGCCGCCGACGTCGGTCTTGTGCGCGCCGGGCGACGCGATCTTCGCCGCGACCGGCCATCCGAGACGCGACGCCTCGGCCGCGGCCTCGTCCGGCGACGTCGCGAGCGCGGCCGGCACGATCGGCAGACGGCACGCGTCGAGCACGCGCCGCGTCTCGGCATCGGTCAGCCAGGTTCCGTCGCGAGCGGTCGCGATCTCCTCGCACATCGCACGAACTGCATCCAGATCGACGTCGTCGAACGCCCAGACGCACCCGGCCGGGGCCGCGCGCCACTCGGCGTACGCCGCCGCTTTGGCCAGCGCACGCGCCGCCGGCTCGGGAAACGCGTAGATCGGAATCTGCTCGTCTCCGGCGCGCAGCTCGGCGGCGTCATCGATCGTGATCAGAGACGCCGCGACGGGCGTGTCCACGGCGCCGCCGGCTCGCGCGGCTTTCACGCCGTCCTGAATCGAGACGAGGATGTCGGCGTTGTCCGCCGTCGCGTCCACGGGCGTGTAGAGCACGAGCAACGCGTCGACGTCACGCGCACGCAGCAGTGTCTCGATCGCCTGCCGATATTCGTTTGGTCCGGCCGACGCCACCATGTCGACGGGATTGCCGACGCTCGCGTCGGCGCGCAGGAAACGCCGAAGCGCCTGGCGCGTCGTCTCTCCGAGCTCGACAACGATGAGTCCAGCGGCTTCGCACGCATCGGCCGCGAGGATGCCCGGTCCGCCCGCGTTCGTGAGGATGGCGACGCGGCGTCCCTTCGGCAGCGGCTGCGACGTCACGCACGCCGCGATGTCGAAGAGCTCGTCGATCGTATCCGCGCGAATGATGCCGCTCTGCCGGAAGAGCGCGTCGACCGCCGTGTCCGCCGCGACGAGCGCGGCCGTATGGCTGCCGGCGGCGCGCGAGCCGGCGCGGCTGCGTCCCGACTTGACCGCGATGATCGGTTTGACGCGTCCGACGCGGCGCGCCAGACGCGCGAAGCGCCGCGGATTGCCGAACGACTCGAGATACAGCGCGATCACGGACGTGCCCGCGTCGGCCTCCCAATACTGGAGCAGGTCGTTGCTCGAGATATCGCTGCGATTGCCGAGACTG
>DASZWL010000413.1:0-7926 GCA_035546695.1 Rhodanobacteraceae bacterium
GCGAAGCCGATCGTCTACAACGTCGAGCGCGCGCGCGATGGTTCGAGCTTTTCGGTGCGGCGCGTCGTCGCGATCCAGCACGGCCAGCCGATCTTCAACTGCTCGGTGTCGTTCCAGATCGCCGAGCCCGGCGTCGAGCACCAGCTGCCGATGCCCGTGGTGCCGAAGCCCGAAGAGCTTCCGTCCGGCCCGCAGATTCCGCCGGAGCAGCTCGCGCTGATTCCGGCCAAGCTGCAACGCTGGCTGACGATGCGCGGTCCGTTCGAGTTTCGCCGCGTGCATCCGCGCGACGAGCTCAATCCCGGCAAGCAGCCGCCGTATCAGCAGGTCTGGTTCCGCCTGACCGATCGCGTGCCCGACGACGCGGTGCTGCATCGCGCGATGCTCGCGTACGCGTCGGATTTCCATCTCGTCGGCACGACGACGTTTCCGCACGGCATCTCGTACCTCCAGAAGAACGTGCAGATGGCGAGCCTCGATCACGCGCTGTGGTTTCATCGTCCGTTCCGCGTCGACGAATGGCTTTTGTACTCGTGCGACAGCCCGACCGCGCAGGGCGCGCGCGGGCTCGCGCGCGGGATGATCTATACCGAGGATGGACGGCTGATCGCGTCGACGGCCCAGGAAGGATTGATCCGGCTGCGCGCGGAGTAATTGGCTATTCCTTCTCCCGCTTTGCGGGAGACAAAACGGCAGGACTGCCCTTTTTGCACGGCGGAGCCGCCCGAAGGGTGAGCGCCATGGATGGCGCGAATGAACGTGCCGAAGGCGGATGAGGGCGCTTTTGGAACGGCCCAAAACGCAAGCTTTCACCCTGCCTTCCCCCGCAAGCGGGAAAGGGAAAAGCACTTTTCACTAATCGATCATGCGCCAGATCTATACATCTCCCCGCCAGGCCAACATCGAGCGCGTCGTCGCGCTCATGGCCGAGCACGGCATCGAAACGACGATCAGTAACCGCCGCGCCTATCAGGGCAGCGACTGGAAGCGCTTCAGCTACACCGCGAAGGGTGATCGCGATTCGTGGCCGCAGGTCTGGGTCGTGCGCTCCGAGGATCAGACACGCGCGCGGCAGGTGCTGCGCGACGCCGGGCTCGAGCCCGCGACGCGCTTCGCCGACGAGCTAGCCGCCGCGCGCGGCGCCGGCGACACCTCGCGCCACAAGCGGGCATCGATGCGCGTCAAGCTCGTCGTCTTCGCGCTGATCGCCGGCGTGATCGCACTGATTGCATTGACCTCGATCTCGCGCTAAACAGAGGTCCATGCGCTCGGACGTCGTCCGCCTGTTCCAGACCCTGCCGCACGCGTGCGGCTATTACGCGGAGCGCACCGCGCAGAACCTCGTCATCGATCCCAGCGCGCCGCAATTGCCGCAGCTCTACGAGCTCGCGGTGCTGCGCGGCTACCGGCGCGCGGGCGGTCACGTCTACTACCCGCACTGCGGCAACTGCAAGGCCTGCGTCGCGTGCCGCGTACCGGCCGCGCGCTTCCGGCCGGATCGCAGCCAGCGACGCTGCATCGCGCGCAATGCGGATCTCGATCTTCGAATCGCGCCGGCCGGATACAGCGAGGAGCATTTCGCGCTCTATCGCAGCTACCTGCAGACGCGGCATCCCGCCGGCGGCATGGACGACGCGCGTCCCGAGGATTTCGCGCGCTTTCTCTACACGTCGTGGAGCCCGACCCGCTTTCTCGAATTCCGCGAAGCCGGACGCCTCGTCGCCGTCGCGGTCACCGATTTCTGCGCCGGCGGACTTTCGGCCGTCTATACGTATTTCGACGCGAGCGATCCCGCGCGCGCGCTCGGCACGTACGCGATCCTGACGCAGATCCGTCTCGCGCAGGAGCGCAAGCTCGATCACGTCTATCTCGGATTCTGGATCGAGGATCATCCGAAGATGCACTACAAGGCGCGCTTCCGGCCGCTCGAAGTGCTGCGCGACGGGATCTGGACGCAGCTTCAATAAACGGCGCGGTCACGCGGAGATCGACGATCGCTTCCACGTTCCTAGAGCGAGAGCAAAAGCAAAGGCGCTGGGTCCCCGCTTTCGCGGGGACGACGAGGTCTTGTTGGTCTTCTTGCTTTGGCTTTCCGCTCTGCTCTGCTTTCGCTCTTGCTTCCCGGGTCCCTCTCGGCCGCGGCGAGGGCGCGGAGGAAACAGCCCGAAGGGGCGCGCGCAGGATGCGCGTGCGTTCGCTGTCAGCACAGGGATGTGCTGTCAGCGAACCTCCGGAGCGCCCTCGCGTAGTCGCCGGCTCCACCGGCGACCGCGGCCGCGAGGGTCGCCTCTCTTTGGTTACTTTCTCTGGCGAGACAGAGAAAGTGACCCGGCCGCCAGGATGGCGGACGGAACCACACATGGACGTGAGTCGGGTTTCGTACGAACGTCTCAAGGGCAAGGCAAAGAGATCAAGAGCACCCTCACCCTCCGCTTTCCCGCAGGCGGGAGAGGGGAAAAGCCGTGCCGCAAGCGTGAAAAACAAGAAAAGTCGCCCGTCAGACAAACCCGATATCGTGCTCGCCCCGCATCGACATGACGAGCCGCACCATCGACGACGGAATCATGATCTCGAGCTCGAGCGACTGTCCCTGCGGGCCTTTGCCGAGCAGCGTCATCTCGAAGAACGCGCCGGATGCGTCGATCTCCGAGCAGACGATGTGCGGTCCCATCGCCGCCTCGCGCAGATACGGCTTGATCGGCTCGCCGAGCGCTTCGAGCGCTGCCGGAAACAGGAAAACGGCATAGTTCGGCGAGTCGGGCATCGGATGCTCCCTGCGTTCGAATCGTTGCGATTTAAAGATCGACCGAAAGACATCCGGCGGCGCGACGCGCCTTCGCGCGCGCGACGTCGACGTCGATGTCGCGCGCAAGTGTCACGGCCATGCGGCGATGGCCGCGCACCTCAGGTTTACCGAAGAGACGCAGCATCGTGTCGGGCTCGGCGAGCGCCTCGGCGACGCCGCGATAGCGCGGACGATTGCCGTCGCCTTCGGCGAGTACCGCGCACGAAGCCGAAGGTCCGAGCTGGCGGATCAGCGGAATCGGCAGGCCGAGGATCGCGCGCGCGTGCAGCGCGAATTCCGAGAGATCCTGCGAGATCAGCGTGACGAGACCGGTGTCGTGCGGGCGCGGGCTCACTTCGGAGAAGATCACGGCGTCGCCCTTGACGAAGAACTCGACGCCGAAGATGCCCATGCCGCCGAGCGCGGCCGTGATCACGCCGGCCTGCCGCTGCGACTCGGCCAGCGCCGCGGCGCTCATCGGTTGCGGCTGCCACGACTCGCGATAATCGCCGGCTTCCTGCATATGCCCGATCGGCGCGCAGAAATCGGTGCCGCCCGCGTGGCGCACGGTCAAGAGCGTGATCTCGTAGTCGAAGTCGACGAAGCCTTCGACGATGCAGCGGCCCTGCCCCGCGCGTCCGCCCGACTGCGCGTAATCCCACGCGGCGTCGATCTCGGCCGCGCGCCGCACGATGCTCTGGCCGTGTCCCGAGCTCGACATGACCGGCTTGATCACGCACGGCAATCCCAGCGCGTCGACGGCCGCGCGGTATTCGTCGTGCGAATCGACGAACCGGTAGCGCGACGTCGGCAGCTTCAGCTCCTCGGCGGCGAGCCGGCGGATCCCTTCGCGGTTCATCGTGAGCCACGCGGCGCGCGCGGTCGGAATCACGCGCAGGCCTTCCTTCTCGAGCTCGACGAGCGTCGGCGTAGCGATCGCCTCGATCTCGGGCACGACGAGATCGGGCTTCTCGAGCGCGATGACGCGGCGAAGCTCGCCGCCGTCGAGCATGTTGACGACGTGGCTTCGATGCGCGACCTGCATCGCCGGCGCATTCGCGTAGCGATCGACCGCGATGACCTCGACCGCGAAGCGCTGCAGCTCGATCGCGACTTCCTTGCCGAGCTCGCCGCTGCCGAGCAGCATCGCGCGGATCGCGGTGTCGGTGTGTGGCGTGCCGAACGGCTTCGTCAGCATGTCGTTTCGGAGCGAATGCGAAAGGAAGAAATGGGAACCGATCTTCGAACGCGCCATCAGGCACAATGAACGCGCTCTCCGGCACGGATTCTCTCATGTCTCGTCTCGTCTCGATCCTTCTCGCGCTGGCTCCGCTCGTCGCGAGCGCCGCGCCGCCCGAGGATCAGTGGTTCACGGTGCTGCTCGACGGCCGCAAGATCGGCTCGTTCGAGACGACGCGCAGAGTCGACGCCGGTCGTGTGGTCACTTCGCAGGCGCTCGACCTCTCGCTCGACCGTGCCGGCACGACGATCGCGCTCGCGAGCAAGGAGACGACCGAGGAGACGCCGGACGGAAAGCCGCTCGCGTTCCGCAGCGAGTCGAAACTCTCGGGCGCCGAGACGATCGTCGAAGGCACCATCGCCGGCGGTTCGATCCACGTGCGCACGATGACCGGCGGCGCGGCCGAACAGCGCGACATGGCCTGGCCGGCCGGCGCGCTGATGCCCGAAGGCCTGCGCCTGCTCGGCCTGCGCGAAGGTCTCGCGGACGGCACGCGCTATCACGCGCTCGCGTTCCAGCCGTCGAGCCTCGATGCGGCCGAGATCGAGACGACAGTCGGCCGCACGGAGTCGGTCGATCTTCCCGGCGGATCGAAGATGCTGACGGCCGTCGAGCAGACGCTCGTGCTCGGCGGCGTTCCGATGCCGAGCCGGCTCTGGGTCGATGCCGATCAGACCGTGCAGAAGCTGACGATGCCGATGATCGGCGTCGATCTCGTGCTGCTTGCGTGCGATCGCGCGTGCGCGAAGGCGCCGAACCAGGGCACCGACATCTTCGATCGCACGCTGATGACGTCGCCGCGCGCGATCGCTCGCGCCGAGCTCGAGCGTGGCATGCGCTACACGCTTGTGCCGAAGGACGGCGGCGCGCCGTTGAAATTGCCCGCGACCGGCGAGCAGAGCGTCGCGAGTGAAGGCGGCGCGCTCGTCGTCGAGATCACGCCGACGCCGCGTGCGTCCGGCGAGAGCGGACCTTCGGCGGCCGACTACGCGCCGAACGACTGGCTGCAGAGCAAGGCGCCCGAAATCGAAGCGCTCGCTCGCAAGGCCGCGGCCGGCCAGACCGAGCCGCTCGCGCGGATGCGCGCGCTCGAATCGTTCGTGCGCGGCTACATCCGCACGAAATCGCTCGGCGTCGGCTATGCTTCGGCGCTCGAAGTCGCCCGCACGCCCGAAGGCGATTGCACCGAGCACGCCGTGCTGCTCGCCGCGCTCGGACGCTCGCTCGGCATCGCGACGCGCGTCGTCGACGGGCTCGCCTACGCGCCGGGCTTCGCCGGCAAGGATCGCGTGTTCGTGCCGCACGCGTGGGTGCAGGCCTGGATCGGCGGGCGCTGGCAGAGCTTCGATGCGGCGCTGCCGGGTTTCGACGCGGGCCATATCGCGCTCTCGGTCGGCGACGGCGATCCGTGGCGGTTCTATTCGGGTCTCGACGTGCTGGGGCGCGTCGCGCTGAAGGATGCAACTCCGCTGGAAAGCGAAGTCGTCCGCTGACTCCGTCGTGCGGCGGCTTTCGTTCTTGACGATATGATATCGTTTTGATATCTATTGTTGGAGACGAAGGAGGCATCATGAACGAGCGCAACGCGTTTTCGCTGGCCGGCATTCCGGTCGCCCTTATCCTCATCGCAGCGTGGTTCGGCACTGGCGTGTGGTTGTTCCAGGTCGTGCACGCGCCGATGCAGCCGCTTTCCGCGGCGCCAGCTGCAATCGCGATCGCGCTGCTCGCGTTCCTCAGCAAGGGCTTCTTTCAGGTGCAGCCGAACCAGGGACAGGTCATGCAGCTCTTCGGCCGCTATGCCGGCACCGTGCGCGAAGAAGGGTTGCGCTGGACGAATCCGTTCTACGCCAAGCGCGCGGTCTCGCTGCGTGTGCGCAACTTCGAATCGGGCAAGCTCAAGGTCAACGACAGCGACGGCAATCCGATCGAGATCGCGTCGGTCGTCGTCTGGCAGGTCGTCGACACGGCCGAAGCGGTGTTCTGCGTCGACGATTACGAGAACTTCGTGCAGATCCAGTCCGAATCGGCGCTGCGCCAGATGGCGCAGAGCTATCCGTACGATTCGCACGACACCGGCCAGCCTTCGCTGCGCAGCCACGGCGACGAAGTCAACGCGCATCTTCGCAACGAGATCCAGACGCGGCTCGGCAAGGCCGGCGTCCAGGTCGTCGAGGCGCGCATCAGCCATCTCGCCTACGCGCAGGAGATCGCGCAGGCGATGCTGCAGCGCCAGCAGGCCGGCGCGATCATCGCGGCGCGCACGCGCATCGTCGAAGGCGCAGTCAGCATGGTCGAGATGGCGCTCGACGAGCTCGGCAAGCGCGGCGTCGTCGAGCTCGACAACGAGCGGCGCGCGGCGATGGTCTCGAACCTGCTCGTCGTGCTCTGCGGCGATCGCGCGACGCAACCGGTCGTCAACGCGGGGAGTCTCTACACGTGATCGCCTCGATGGCGAACATTGCGAACACGTCGCGATAGCTGCGCTCGTCGCCGAAGATATCGAATGACCGACAAGAAAGCCTATCCGCTGCGCATCAGCGCCGTCGTGCTCGACGCGGTGCAGCGCTGGGCCGACGACGAACTGCGCTCGGTCAACGCGCAGATCGAATACGCGCTGCGCGAAGCCTTGCGCAAGGCCGGGCGGCTGAAGCCGGCTGCGAAGCCCGACGCGGCCGAGGACGAGCCGTGAATCCGTTCGCTGTCGACTACGCGCGAGCCATGCTGCCGCTATCCCATGAGACGACGCGCTCGTGATAGCGTGACGGAATCTTTCCTTTTCGGATATCTGCATGCGCGCCTGCCTGATCGTCGCCCTCGCCGCGTCGGCGACGCCGCTCCACGCCGAGCCTCCTTCTCCGCGCGTGCTCTGCGACGAGCACGCGAACGCGCTGTTCGCGGCGCTCGACGAAGGCCGCTACGAAGCCGCGACGTCCGATTTCGACGATGCGCTCCGCGCGCGATATCCGGCGACGAAGGTCCGACAGGATTACGAATCGCTGCCGGCGAAATACGGAAAGCCGCTCGGCCGCGGCCGGCCGCACGACGGCGACATCGGCGGACACGGCGTCGTCATGGCGCCGCTGATCTTCGAGCGCGGCACCGTCACGGCCGAGGTCCGTTGCGACGGCGCGGGCGCGGTCTCGGATCTTCGCCTCCTGCCGACGCAGGCGATGGACGCGCCGTGAACGTGCGCCAGTCGATGTTCAGGCCGCGCGTGCTTCCATTCCGCGCCGCGATGCCGAAGCGTCGCGTGGATCGGCTGCGGTCGACGCAGCCTCTTTCGCCTCGATCAATGGAGTCTTGCATGTCGATCCGTCTGCTCGCATTCGCGCTGCTGGCTGGTTCGTCGATCGCCTTCGCCGCACCGCGCGGAACCCAGCCGCCGAAAGCCGAACCCGCGCCGCAGCAGGCGCCCGAATCGATCGACGTCGACGCGATGGCGCGCGCGAAGGATGTCGATGCCGCAACCGACGCATCAACGCCGGCTGCGGACGAAAAAGATGCCACAGGCGAAACGCCTGCTGCCGACGCGGCGCCTGCGGAGCCCGCAACCGCCGAATCGCCTGCGGATGCGAACGCGCCTTCGCAAGCGACGCCGGAGGAGCCGCCTCCGGATGACAGCGCGCCGTTACAGCCAATGTCCGCCGAATCCTCGACCGACGCCGCATCGAAGACGGAAAACACGCCGGCCGCGTCGGAAATCCCGACCGAAGCGACACCCGCTGCAGCCGACGCAGCACCGCAAGCGGAAGCAGCAACCGAGGACGCGTCGACAGCTGCCGCGACAGAATCCGATGCCTTGCAAGCCGTCACGGCACAGCCGGATACGCCGCAATCCGACACGGCGCCTCCCGACGCCGCAGAACGCAGCATCGCGGCCGGCTGCGAATCGCGCGCCGCG
>DASZWL010000414.1:0-5834 GCA_035546695.1 Rhodanobacteraceae bacterium
CTCGGGATTCGCCGAAAGGAAAAGATCGGCGCCGAACGCGTTGACGTACGGCAGCGTCGGCTCGCCGCGCGTGAACGCGGCGCGCACGATGTCGAGGCCGTAGTGCTCGATCGAGTTGAATATGCGAAGCCCGGTGTCGGCCGAATTGCGCGAAAGCAGGATCACCTCGACATGAGGCGCTTCCGGCGGCGCACGGTTGAGCTTGAGTAGCTTCTGCACGAGCGGAAACGCGATACCGGGCGCGAGCAGGTCGTCCTCGCGCGCGATCTGGTAGCGCGCGAACGCATCGACGCCTTCACGCTCGAACAGCGCGTGGCTCTCGCCGAGATCGAACAGCGCGCGGGAGGAGATCGCGACGACGAGCGTGCTGTCTCCGCGCTGCGCAAACGTCTCTACGTCAGGGCGAGGATTCGAATCCATCGGCGAAGAGCCTGTCCGCCTCGACCGCGGCCGCATAAACGTCCAGACGGCCGTAACCGGCCTGGTAGTTCGGCCAGTCGTCCATCGTAAGACCGCCGCAGCCGCTGTTCCATGGATCGGTGACGCCGTCGGTGACGGTCGTCTCGCGCAGGATCGCGGCGATGCGGTCCGGATGTCCCTTCAGCGCGGGATCGATCGACATCAGCAGCGCCGCCGCACCGGCGACGTGCGGCGTCGCCATGCTCGTGCCGCTCCAGGAGCAGCTGTACTGGCTGTTCGGCACGCTCGAGCAGATGTTGACGCCGGGCGCGGAAAGATCGGGACGGATCAGCTCGTCGCCGGCGACCGGGCCCCGGCTCGAAAAATCGGCCATGGCGTCGCTGCTGTCGGTCGCCCCGACGACGAAGCTCGCGTCGTAGATCGCCGGCGGGTTGGAGATCGTTCCGCACGCCGGGCCGTCGTTCGCGGCCGCCGCGACGAAGAAGATGCCGCCCGCGACGATGTTGTCGACCGCGTCCTCGATCTCGTCGCCGACCGTGCAGCCTTCGCTCGGGATGCAGCCCCACGAGTTGCTGATGACGTCCGGCGCGAGATCGGGATCAGGATTCTCGTCGTTCGCGTCGGTCGGCGCGAGCATCCACTGCATGCACTCGATGTAGCGCGCCGGCGTGCCGTCGCCCGAATCCATGTTGCGGCAGCCGATCCATTTCGCACCGGGCGCGACGCCGGTCTGGTGTGTTCCGCCGTCGTCGCCGGCGAACGTGCCGGCCGTGTGCGTGCCGTGACCGTAGTCGTCGCACGGCGCCGGCGCGTCGTTGCCGCAGGGATTGCCGGTGCTGTCGTGGATCGCATCATGCCAGTTGTAGCCGTGATTCGCGGTCGCGCCGTCCCAGCCGCGGTAATGCGGCTTCAGCGCCGGATGATCCCACTGATAGCCGGTGTCCTCGCCGGCGATGACGACACCCTGCCCGGTGTCGCCGAGCGCCCAGACTTCGGGCGCGTCGATCTTTGCGACGCCCCACGAGATCGATTCGGTCGCATCGGGCTGGCGCGCGTCCGGATCGATCCGCGGCTGCGGCATCGCGATGGTGACGTTCTTCTCGATGCGCGCGACGTCGTTGCGCGCAGCTAAGGCGTCGATCGCGGAACGCGGCAGGCGCGCCTCGATGACATTCGCGATCCAGTAGCTGCGATAGGCGATGCCGTGAGCGTCGAGCCACGCGCGCACGCCGCGTTGCGAGGCGTCCGCGTGCGCGCGAAGACGATCGACGAGCACCCGGCGGCGAAGCTTGTAATCGGCGTCCGCTGCGAGCGGCGTCGTGGCCGGCGGCGCCGCTTCGAACACGAGCAGCGCGTCGGCATCGGCGTGACGTGCGACGAGACGCGGATCGACGTGCGCGGCGCGCGCCGTCGGCAGCGCGGCGAGGCACGCGAGCGCGAGCAGCCGGGGATGAAGCACAGTGCCCGCACGCTTCATTCGATCGCTCCCATCTCGTCGATGGCGACCTGATACGCGGCGAACACGTCGATGCGGCCGTAGCCGATCATGTTGTTCGGCCACGTGTCGCGCGGCGTGCCACCGCAGGTCTGGTTCACGGGATCGGTGACGCCGACCGTGACCGCCGTCTCGCGGAGAATGCGTCCGACGACCGCGGGATGTCCTTTCAGCGCCGGATTCGCCGACATCAAAAGCGCGGCGGCGCCTGCGACGTGCGGCGTCGCCATGCTCGTTCCGTCGAGATTCGTATAAGTGTTCGGTGGCCACGCCGAGGGCACGCTGACGCCGGGCGCCGAAACCTCGGGCTTGACGCGCGTTCCGCTCGGCAGGATGCGCGAGCTCCTGACGGGTCCACGGCTGGAGAAGCCGGCGAGCGCATCGCTGCTGTTCGTCGCGCCGATCGTGAACACGTTCGGGTAGATCGCCGGCGGTCCGGTGATCGTGCCGCAGTTCGGGCCGTCGTTCGCGGCGGCCGCGACGAAGAAGATGCCGCCGGCCGTGAGGTTCGCGACCGCGGTCTCGATCTCGTTGCCGACCGTGCAGCCTTCGCCCGGCGTGCAGCTCCACGAGTTGCTGATGACGTCCGGCGCGAGATCGGGATCGGGGTTCTGATCCGAAAGATCGGTCGGCGCGAGCATCCACTGCATGCATTCGATGTAGCGCTCCGGTGTGCCGGCGCCGTCGTCCATGTTGCGGCAGCCGATCCATTTCGCGCCGGGCGCGACGCCGATCTGATGCGTCGCACCGTCGTCGCCGACGAACGTGCCGGCCGTGTGCGTGCCGTGACCGTAGTCGTCGCACGGCGCCTGCGTGTCGTTTCCGCACGGGTTGCCGACGCTGTCGTGGATCGCGTCGTGCCAGTTGTAGTTGTGATCCGCGCTCGAGCCGTTCCAGCCCCGGTAATGCGATTTCAGCGCCGGATGATCCCATTGATAGCCGGTGTCCTCGCCTGCGATGACGACGCCCTGGCCGGTGTCGCCCGCCGCCCACACTTCGGGTGCGTTGATTTTGCTGACGCCCCAGGCGATCGATTCGACGTCGGCCGGTTTCGCGGAACCTGCCTTCGGACGCGGCAGCGCGACCGGAATCGTCGGATTCGGCTCGATGCGCGCCGCGTCGCGTCGCGCGGCGAGTTGCTGCAGCGTCCGCGTGTCGACGTTGGCGACGATGACGTTCGCGATCCAGAACGCGCGGTACGATGCGCCGTTGGCGTCGAGCAGCGCACGGATGCCCGCTTGCTGCGCGTCCGCGCGGGCGCGCAGCGCATCGACGAGCGCGCGACGGTGTGCGCGGTAGTCCGCGTTCGAAGCGAGCGGCGCCAGCATCGGCGTCGACTGATCCGGCAGCACGATGATCGCCTGCGCGACGCCGTCGCGACGGACGGCCGCGGCGAGATCGGGATTCACGACGGCGCCGAACGCCGATCCGCAGGCGACGGCGAGCGCCGCGAGCGGGAGTTTCTTCAGAGCTTTGGTGGAACGCGGGATCATGATCGAAGACGCTCCTGAATCAATGGATCGATGAATGAAGCGGCGGGATTCGCGGGTTACAGCTCGAACTGCTCGTTGAGGATGCGCTCCTCGAGATTGTGCTCGGGATCGAACAGCAGCGTCATCGTCTCCTCGCGCGATTCGCGGATGCTGACCTCGACGACGTCGCGCACTTCGTTCGAGTCGGCCGTCGCGCTTACCGGGCGTTTGTACGGATCGAGGATGTCGATGCGGATGTCCGTGACCGCCGGGATGATCGCGCCGCGCCAGCGCCGCGGCCGGAAAGGGCTGAGCGGCGTCATCGCGAGCAGTTGCGAGCCGAGCGGAAG
This sequence comes from Rhodanobacteraceae bacterium, assembly GCA_035546695.1. Classification (GTDB taxonomy): domain Bacteria; phylum Pseudomonadota; class Gammaproteobacteria; order Xanthomonadales; family Rhodanobacteraceae; genus Dokdonella_A. Next base: position 3,738 of record DASZWL010000414.1, read on the forward strand.
GATCGGTCCGTGCGCCGAATAGTTGTACGCGGTCGAGCCGGCCGGCGTCGAGACGATGATGCCGTCGCTCATGAGCTCGTCGAGCTTCACAGAACCGTTCAGCGCGATGCTGAGGTGCGCGATCTGCTTCGTCTGGCGCAGCAGCGAGACTTCGTTGAACGCGAGCGCATGCGAGGTCGCGCCCGATTCGGTGACGGCGTCCATCGCGAGCGGTCGAAGCGGCGTCGCCTGCGCGCGCGCGAGGCGCACCGGCAGGTCGCCTTCGTCATAATGGTTCATCAGGAAACCGACCGTGCCCACCTTCATGCCGTAGACCGGCAGCCGCCGCGCGATGTGCCGGTGCAGCGTGCGCAGCATGAAGCCGTCGCCGCCGAGCGCGACGATCGCGTCGGCGCTCTCGATCGACGCATCGCCGTAACGCGATTTCAGCGACGCGAGCGCGGATTGCGCCTCGTCGGTCTGCGCAGCCACGAAGGCGATGCGATGCACGTCCAAGACGGCTCCCCGATTCGACCGCCGCGAAGCTTAGCAGCCTTCGCGACGCTCGGCCGTGGACGCTGTCGCGCCACGCGCCGCACCTTTCGGGTCCACGCGGGTCGGGCGAACCGCGCCGCTACAGATTCGCCGGATCGCCGAACGTCGCGCGGAGCACGCGCTCGGGCCAGATCTCGAAGTAGCTCAGCACGATCGCCATCAGCGGCACGATGACGAACGCGAGTCCGTGCGCGACCATCATGAGCATCGCGACCGCGCGCAGGATGAGAAGATAGACGTCCCAGCGTACGCGCTGCTTGAGCTCTTCCTCCGGCATCGCGTCGTAGCCAAGATGGAACGCCTTCCAGAAATGGCTGGCGGCAAGGCCGCCGAACGTGGCCCAGAGCACCGGCGAATGCGCGATGTGCTGACGCACGTCGGCCGCGAGCATCAGATCTCCGAGCGGCATCAGCACGATCCAGTACGGCAGGCCGACGATCGCGACGAGGAACGCCCACGTCGCAACGCCGACCACGGCGCTCTTGATCGGTCCGCGCGGCCGGCGCGACTTGTCCGGTGTCTCGCGCATCGCGCGCGGCACGAGCGCGGCCACGATCGCGGCGAGGGCGGTCAGACCGTCGAACCAGTAATTGAAGACCGAGAGCCCGGCCGACCAGCCGAAGAAGTAAATGCCGACGACCGGAATCAGGTTGCGCACGACGATGAGCCACGCATCGCGGCGCGATGCGAGCTCGCGGACATGCTCCGAGAACGACGGCAGCACTAGCCGTCGCGTATCCGATGCCATCGGCCTCCCCTCTTCGATCCGGCCACCCGGCCGGATCGCCAAGAGATGCTACCTCAGGCCGCCTTCGCGCCCGCCTGCACGAGCTGCGCGAGACGCCGTAGTGCGACCGATGCGATCGGATAGTCGACCGCTTGCGTGCGGATCTCGGCGAGCATGCCGAGCGTGAACTTCAGCGCCGGATCGTCGCGATCGAGCCAGGCCTGCATGCGGTTCGGCGCGCCCGGCGGAGCGCTCGCGAGGATCTGCGTCACGAGCGCGCGATGCTGCGCGGCGAGCTCGTCGCGCAGCGAGCCGCGTGCCTGCGCATGCCAGCGGCTTTCGACCGGAAGGTTCTCGATCTGCCTGCGCAGCGAATCGATCTCGAGCGCCTGGCCAAGCTCGAAGAAGATCGATGCGACGCGCTCGACTGGCCGTCCGCTCTCGCGCGCGACTTCGACGACGTCGAGCGCGGCGCCGAGCACCGGCACCGTCGCGAGCCGCGCGGCCGTGTCTTCCGGAATGCCGAGCCCCTGCCATTTCTCGACGTCGACGTCGTAGTCGGCGCGGCCGGTCGGCGTCAGCACGCGCGGCAGCGCCGCGCGAAGCTCGGCTACGCCGGGCGCATAGCGCTCGACGATGCTCGCGATGTCGAGCGCGATGCCGCGATGGTTGAGGAGCCAGCGCGTCAGGTTGCGCAGCAAATCCCAGATCTTGAGCAAGGCGTCGACCTGCACCGCGTCGGCGACCTTGCCGTCGAGCGATTCGATCTCGGCCCAGAGCGAGCGCGCGTCGATGATCTCGCGCACGGCCGAGTACGCCTTCGCGATCGCGGACGG
>DASZWL010000415.1:0-2293 GCA_035546695.1 Rhodanobacteraceae bacterium
GCGCAGCTCTATGCACTGACTCGCGCGTTCTTCGCCGAGCGCGACATGCTCGAAGTCGAAACGCCGATCCTTTCCGAAGCCGGCAACACCGAGCCGAACATCGAGAGCTTCGCGACGCCGTTTTCCGGACACGTCGCTGCAGGCTCGCGCGAGCGCTGGCTGCGTACGTCACCCGAGCACGCGCTGAAGCGCCTCCTCGCCGCCGGCGTCGGAGACTGCTTCGAGATCGGCCGCGTAGTCCGCAACGGCGAGGCGGGGCGGCGGCACAATCCCGAGTTCACGATGCTGGAGTGGTATCGCGTCGGCTTCGATCATCGTCGGCTGATGCGGGAGACGGCGGAGCTCGTGCTCGCGGCGCTCCGATCGGTCGGCCGCTCGGCCGATGTCGTCGAATGGAGTTATCGCGAGCTCTTTGCCCCGCTCGGCCTCGATCCGTTCGAGGCGTCCGATGCGGCGCTGCGCGCGTCGATCGACGGAATCCGCATCGATCCGGCCGGTCTTTCGCGTGACGACTGGCTCGATCTCGCCATCACGCATCGAATCCAGCCGGAGTTTCCGCGCGACCGGATCACGATCGTCTACGATTTTCCGGCGTCCCAGTGCGCGCTCGCGAAGATCCGCGATGGCGATCGTTCCGATGACAGCGGGCCGGTCGCCGAGCGCTTCGAGGTGTTCCTCGGTCCGTACGAGCTCGCGAACGGCTATCACGAGCTAACCGACGCGGACGAGCAGCGTCGGCGCTTCGAGCGCGACAACGCGCGGCGCCGCGCTCGCGGTCAGCGCGAGATGCCGATCGACGAGCGTTTTCTCGCGGCGCTGCCCGGCATGCCGGCTTGCGCCGGCGTCGCGCTCGGCGTCGATCGGTTGCTGATGTGCCTCGCCGGGAGCGACGACATCGCCGACGTCATCGCATTTCCGTTCGCGGACGCGTGACGGCCCCCGCGGCGAGCGGCAGTCGGATGCGCGCGACGCAGCCGCGCGCGTCGGTGCGGTTCGCTAGCGTCAGCGCTCCGCCGTGCGCTTCGACGATCTGACGCGCGAGCACGAGCCCGATGCCAGAGCCGCCGCGCTTGGTCGTGAAGAACGGTACGAACAGGTTTTCGCTCGGCGGCAATCCGGGGCCGCCGTCGACGATCTCGACGACGAGTTCGTCGTCGCCGGCGTGCCAACGTAGCGCGACGTCTCCGCCGGTCGAGAGCGCGACGTCGGTCGCATTCTGGATCAGGTTGATCAGCGCCTGCTCGATCTGATCCGCATCGACGTCGATGCGGATCGGCGGACTTTCGTCGATGCGCACCACTATCCGCTGTTCGAGTTGCGCCGTGCGCCGCGCGAGCTCGTCGAATGCGGTCGGCGTGCGATTCGGCGGCGGCAGCCGCGCGAGCGCCGTGTAGCGCGCCATGAAGCGCGCGAGCGCCTCGGCGCGATCGCCGATGATGCCGAGCGCGCCTTGCGCGTCGTCGCGCCAGTCGACCGGAAGCGGCTCGGTCGCGACGAGCTTCGCGAGCGTCGCCGCCATCGAACGGATCGGCGCGAGCGAGTTGTTGAGCTCGTGCCCGAGCACGCGCAGCAGGCGCTGCCAGGCGAGCCGTTCCTCCTCGCGCAGCGTGCGGCTGAGATCGGTGATGACGAGAAGGTCGTGCGGCCGTCCGTTTTCGCGAAAGCGCGCGCGTCGCACTTCCCAACGTCCGCTCCCGCCGCGAAACGTCCGCTCGACGAGCTGCGTGTCGGCGATCTCGAGCCAGTCGCCGAGCCCGAGCGCGTCGGCCGCGCGGCCTTCGAGCGCGGCGAATTCGGCGCCGAGCAGGCGCTCGGCCGCCGGGTTCGCGAGCTTCAGCGCGCGGTTCTCGTCGAACGCGAGCACGGCAATGTCGAGTGCCGCGATGACTTTCGCGAGCAGCGCGCTTTTTTCCTCGAAGCCGAGCCGCTGCTCGCGCAGCGTCTGCGCCAGCGCGTTGATCTCGATGACGACTTCGCCGATCGCATCGCCGCGTTTCGCGCGCGATCCGCGCAGGCTGTAGTCGCCTTCGCGCAGCGCTTCGAGCAGATTCGACAGCGTGTTCAACGGGTAGACGGCGCGCCGGCGCGCGTCGAACACCAAAGCGAGCGTGACGAGCGCGACCGCGGCCCAGATCGCCGAAGCGCGCCCGACGTCGTCGGTCGCGAAGACGAGCGCAACCGCGAGCGCGAGCAGCGCCGGCGACGCGGCGACGAGCGTGCCGACCAGGAGCCGCGTCTCGTAGTTCCAGCGGGACGGATCGCCGCGCATCGCGGGCATGGTAGCGGTTCGCTT
>DASZWL010000416.1:0-9176 GCA_035546695.1 Rhodanobacteraceae bacterium
CAAAGAGACATCCCGACGACAGCGAGGCGCAGGTGTTCTACGCGCTCGCGCTGATCTCGACCGCGTCGCCGACCGATCGCACGCATGCGAACCAGAAGCGCGCGGCCGATATCCTCGAGCCGCTGTACGCGCGGCAGCCACAACATCCGGGCATCGCGCATTATCTGATCCACGCATACGACAGCGCCGAGCTCGCACCGCGTGGGCTCGAAGCGGCGCGCGCGTATTCGAAGATCGCGCCGTCGGCGCCGCACGCGCTGCACATGCCTTCGCACATCTTCACGCGGCTCGGCTACTGGGATGAATCGATCGCGTCGAACCGCGCCGCGCGCGCGGCCGCCGGGGCCGAAGGCGACATCGGCGAGGCGCTGCACGCGATGGATTATCTGACCTACGCGTACCTGCAGCGCGGACAGGACGCCGACGCCGAGCGCATCGTCTCCGAAGCGCGCGGCATGAAGTCGCTCGCGGCCGGCAAGTTCAAGATCGGCTACGCCGCGAACGCGATGCCCGTTCGTCTCGCGATCGAGCGCCGCCGCTGGGACGATGCGACGAAACTCGAGCCGCTGCCCGATTCCGAGCCGCACGTCGCCGCGATCGTCTATTGGGCGCGAGCGGTCGGTCATGCGCGAGGCGGCCGTCCCGACGATGCAAGCGCCGACATCGCGAAGATCGACGAAAGCCTCGTCGCGCTACGCAGCAGGAACGATGCGTACTGGACGACGCAGACCGAAGTGCTCGCGAGCTCCGCGCGCGCGTGGCAGCTCGCTGCGAGCGGAAAGCACGACGAAGCGATCGCACGACTGCGCGCAGCGGCCGACCAGGAGGACGCGATCGAGAAGCGTCCGGTGACGCCGGGACCGATCGTGCCTGCGCGCGAGCAGCTCGGCGACCTGTTGCTCGAACGCGGCCGTGCGGACGATGCGTTGCGCGAGTTCAGGATCGCGCTCGCCGAGTCGCCGAACCGTCGCGGCGCGCTGACAGGCGCCGCGCGCGCGGCCGAGCTTGCGGGCGATGCGAAGACGGCGAACGCGCTGCGCAAGCAGCTCGCCGGAGGATCGCCCGACACGAAGGGATAAGCGCGCTCTACTGCGGCTTCTTCTCCGAAGCCTGCGCTTCCTTGACCAAGTCGTCGAGGATCACGCCGAAATCCTGCCCGTTGTACGCCTTGATGATCGCGGCGCGCTTGCGCAACTCGGCTTGATACACGGGATCGAGATAGATCGACGGCGGCGGAAACACGCGCGTCGCGTCGCCGCCGAGATAGAGCACACCGTCGACGACTTTGCCCATCGGGCCCCACGCGTTCGAGTCCTCGAGCTTCCAGTCGTGCTTGCCGTTGACGATCACCGGCTTCGCATTCCACGCAGGTGCGATCATCGAGAAATCGAGCTTCGCGAGCGCGCTGCCCTCGACGACGCGAAAGCTCGGCGGCGGCGGCATCTTCATGGTCTCGGCTGCGGCCGGCGTCGTGACGAGCGCAACGATGAACAGCGATCCCGGATGCTTCTTCTCGATCAGTTGCGCCGCGCTCGGCTCGCCGAAGCCGTCGTCGTCGCCGGGCTCGCGCTTCGGATATTTCCTGAGCGCATGCAGCGCACCCGAGATCAGCAGCGCGCGATGCTTCTTCGCGAGCACTTCGCGATCGACGACATCCGCGAAGAACTCGTCGCGGTCGGCGACTGCCTTCAGCTGTTCGGCGTTTTCGATCTTCGCCCAGTCGAACGCGGGATCGCCGAGCACCAATCGCACCGGATGCGCACACGTGTGCTTCAAGTTGACCTCGCGCACGGCCTCGTAGAATTCGCGATACATCGGCGCGTTCCACGCGAACATCACGATCGTCTCGCGGTACATCGAGACGAGCTCGCCCTCGCTCACCGGCTCGCCGGCCGACCAGCGATCCGCGATCGGTTGCAGGCGCGCATTGCCGAATTCGATGACGATGTCGTCGGTCCGGCAGATGAACTTCGGATCGGCGACGAGCGCGCGCAGGAACTCGTGCTGCTGCGCGTTGCGATGCCATTCGCCGACAAAGATCAGCGGATGCGCGTCGTAGATCTTCGCGATGTCGGCGATCGCGCTCGATGCGTTAGGCGGCGCGGCGGAGAGCGCGAGCGACAGGGCCGCGGCTGCGAATGAGGGGACAAGCGTCATGGCGGTTCTCGCTGCCGGACGAAGACGGCAACGTATCACCGAATGTGGCGGCTCACGCTGTGCCGGACGTCGTGACCGTTGCGTTTCGAATCGGCAGCGCGTCGCGCGCTTGCCCTCACCCCGCCCCTCTCCCGCGAGCGGGAGAGGGGAAATGCAGCGTGCGCACGGCGGCGCGCGTGCGCGACTATCGCTACTCGTGCGAGCAAGCGGTCAGCGGAGAGAGATGCAAGGTTCCGCTGAGCCCGCGATACGCGCCGGCCATGACGGTGCTGTCGAACTGATACGCGAACGTCGCCGACGTGCAGTCCTGCATCGTCAGCGTGCCCTGGCCGACGCGGACGGTCGTCGTCGCCGGCGTGTCGTCGAGCGAGCCGCCGAGCGTCGAATAGATCGGAACGACGACCGCGCCGTTGCTCGCTGCCGAGAAGTCGGCTTGCAGCGTGAACCAGTGCTGCGTCGTCGGATCGTCCGAAGCGCCGGCCGGGTCGTACGTGAACCATGTGCCGAACAGGAGACCCGCCGACGAAGCGGACGACGGCGTCACCGAAAGCACGATGCCCTGCCCGCCGGTGGACGGATCGAACCATGCTCCGCTCTGGTTCGTGTCGAAGCCGTCGTTGGCATCCGCCGTCGCGCCTGCCGTCGCTCCGTTCGTTTCCGTGCAGTCGCCGGCCTGTGGCGTCAGCCGGACGATGTCGATCGTTCCGCTCCGGCCCGCCGCCGCGCTGCCCGATGCGTCGAACCAATAGTCGACGCTTCCGTGGCCGCAATCGCTGAAGCGGAGCGTCGCCGTGCCGACCGCATGCGCGCTCGTCGTGCCCGACGCGAACGCGCCGCCGGTGTTCGCGTAGATCGTCAGCGTCGCCGCGTCGTCGCCGGGCGATGCCGTGCCCTGGAACGAATACCAGCTCAGCGCCGCGGGATCGTTGTCGACGTCGACGTAGCCGTTGCCGTCGTGATCGGCCGCCGGCACGTACGTGAACCAGGGCATGAAGATCGTGCCGCTGCCCGGAACGTAGTCGAGCGTGAAACCCTGGCCGCCCGCGTACGGCGCGTACCACGCGCCCGAGATCGCCGCCTGGGCGACGTCGATCGACGGCGGCGTCGCCGTGATCGAATCGATCGCGACGACATGCGGCGTATCTCCGCCGAGCAGCGCATAACGGAACGTGCCGTCGTCGGCGACGCGCGCGCTTCCGATGCTGCGCTCGTAGGCGCAGGTCACGTTGTCGCAGGTCCGGTGCGCCAGCGCACTGACGGCGCCCGTGGCGGGATCGATCACGCGCGTGGTGATCCGCGCGCTGTCGATCGCGTGCCAGATAACGGCGCCGCTCGCGGGATCGATCGCGACGCCGTCGGTGGCGACCGGCTCGAACGTGTCGGTCCAGGCGAGATGGCCGGTGGCGAGATCGATCCGCGACACGGTCGACTTGTCCGGCGCAACGCCTGCGACGCCGTCCGGTCCATTCACCGAAGTCACGTAGAGATTCGATGCATCGGCGGTCGCACCGTTGAAGGCATATATCGGGGAGACCGCGCCGCCGTCGGCGAGCACGCTTGTCCAGCGCACGCTTCCGGCCGGCGACAGCAGCGTCGCGCCGAACTTTGTATTGTCGCCATTGCTCAAGTAACCCTCGATCGCCACCGAACCGTCGCCGAGGCATTGCGCACCGGCGGCCGGCGAGGAAACGGAAGGAACCGCAACGTTCCACGCGACCGAGCCGTCGGGATCGACGCGCGTAACGCCGACCGAGTCGGTATTGTCGACGAGCGCGAAGCCGCCGTCGGAGCAACCCGCGACGAGGCTCGCATCGCCGTCGATCGTCTGCGTCGCGATCGGCTCGCCCGATGCGTCGAGCGTCGTCACTTTCGTGCCGTCGATCGGCGAGCCTCCCGCGTCGACCGGCGCGTAGATCGCGACCAGCGTTCCGCCGGCTGCGAAGCCGATGCCGCCGAGCTTCGCCGGCTGATCGCCCGCCGGCATCAGCGTTGCGGTCGAAGTGACCGCGCCGGTGCCGATCGCGTGGCACTCGACGCGCGTGTCCGGGTTGTCGCCGAACTGCGATACCGGCGTGCCGAACCCGAGCATCGCGTGCGGCGCGAAATTGCCGAGGATGCAGACGCGATCCGCACCGATCGCGAGCTTGGCATCCTGCCAGTATCCGTCGACATCGACTTTCCATTTCAGCGTGCCGGCCGGCGATACGGCGCTCACGGCGGCACGCGAGTGGAACGACGCGGTCGAGATCGGATCGACCGGATCCTGCTGGTTGTTCGTGACGAGGTATGCGGTGCCGTCGTCGGCGATCGCGTTCGCGACGGCGGCGTCCACCGCCGGAATCGCATTGCTCGTCGCGAACGAGCTCGAAGCGACAGTGCCCGTCCGGTCCACGCGAACGAACTTGCCGCTCGGCGGCTGATCCGACGGCGCATCCGCCGAATACACGCTGACGAGCGCCGAAGAATCCGGCAGCGCCGCGAGCGAGCTCGCATAGATCGCCGCGGCGCCGTCCGTCGCATCGATGTTCGCCGTCGAGACGACGTTGCCGATCGCGTCGAAGCGCACGAGCGTCAGCCGCGAGGCCGGCGTACTGCCGTTGCCCGAGTCGGCGAGGACGAGCACGTCGCCGTTCGGCGCGATGCGCAGGCCCGCGTGTCCGTCGATCTCGCTCGAATAGGATCCCCTTCCGGGAACCGGAATGCTGGTCCAGCCGACCGACGAAACCGCGGGATCGATCTTCTGGAGCATGCGTCCCGATCCATCGGCCAAAGGAACGTCGGCGAACATCGAGCCGTCGGCCGCCATCGCGAAACTGCTCGTGCGATCCGCACCGACGACCGGCGAGCGTGCCTGCGCGAGCGCATGCCCGTCCGTATCGATTGCGGCGACGATGAACGAGCCGTCCGAGGCGATACCGAGCGTGCGCACGTAGCCGGTCGCATCGACGCCGACCTGCGTGAACTTGCCGTCGCCGGTCGTGTCGGTGTACTGCCAGCGCACGGCGCCCTGCGCGTCGAGCGCGACGACCGACGGATGCGAAGCCGCCGAGTCGTACCCCGCGACGTAGCTGCCTTCGGCCTTGGCAGGAGCAAGCATCAGCGCGACGAAATTCGCCGGCAGCGCGATCGGGCCCGCGAAGCCCACGCCGTCGCTGCCGATGCGGTACACCGAGATCGGATCGGAGCCGATGCCGGCGCGCGTCGCGATCCAGAGCGTGCCGCCGCTGTCGCTCGCGACCGAATCGCACGAGCGCTCGAAGTCGATATCGTGTCTCCATTGCAGCGCGCCCGTCGAGGAGCGCCGGCTCACGGAGCACACGAGGATGCCGCCGTCGAGCAACGTCGGCGTCGCGAGCACGAGATCGCCGTCGATCGTCTTCGCGAGCATCTGGTTGCCGTACGGGTTCGTCGTGATCGACGCGATCGAACCGTCGTTACGATACCGAACGAGCGGTGAGCCGTAGCCGTTGCCGACGGCCCAGGTGCCGTTCGCATCGAGCAGGAAGTGGCCCGGCGAGAAATCGCGCGCGCCGACCGGACTGTCGGCGTAGTCGAACGACGCGGCCGAGACCGTCCCGAACGCAAGCAGCAGAAACGCCGACGCGAGAGCGCGCGAAGCGCGGACGGCACCCGGGTGCAACCGAGCAGTCTTCGACATGAATCATTCCCCATCTGGCAGGATCCGCGGGTCATGACGCGCGGGAAGCACCGATCGTCGCAAAAGACGCCCCGCTTGTCGAAATATCGGCTTCTCCCGTTCATGGAGCGGAGAAGCCATCTGCGGTTTGTCGCGATCCTCCGATCAACCGGTCGCGATGGTGCGCGAGGGATCGCTGATCCATCCGCTCCACGACGGCGCGAACACGCGCGAGCCCTGCATGCCGGCCGCCTCCATCGCGAGCAGGTTGTGGCACGCCGTCACGCCGGAGCCACACATGTGCACGACCTGCCACGGCTGGAACGCGCCGATCAGCGCGTAGAACTCGCCGCGCAGATGCGTTGGCGACTTGAACCGGCCGCTCGCATCGAGATTTTCGGAGAACGGACGGTTCAGCGCGCCCGGAACGTGGCCGGCCTTGCCGTCGATCGGCTCGACCTCGCCGCGATAGCGCGGCGCGGCGCGCGCGTCGACGAGGACGACCGTGCCGTCGTGGCGGCGCCGCTCGAGCTCGTCGGTCCAGACGACCTCGCGGCGGTCGAGCTTCGCTTCGATGCGCGCGTCGCCGCGACTTCGCTCGCCGCCGCTTTCGAACGGCGAGCCCGCGGCACGCCACGCGGCGAGCCCGCCGTCGAGGACGGACGCGTGCCTGTGCCCGGCGAGACGCAGGAGCCACCAGAGTCGTGCGGCGGCGAGCGCGCCGTTCGCGTCGTCGTAGGCGACGACGTGCGTGTCCGGCGTCAGATTCCAGCGCGAGAATGCGGCCGAGAGTGCTGCATCGCTCGGCAGCGGATGGCGGCCGAGGCCTCGCTGCGCGAGATCGGAAAGATCGGTGTCGAGATTCGCGTAGACCGCGCCCGGAATGTGCGCACACTCGTAATCGCGTCGGCCCTTGCCCGCGTCGGCGAGGTCGAAGCGGCAATCGACGATCAGGAGGTTCGGATCACCGAGCCGGCTCGCCAGCGTCTCGGTTGGGATCAGCGGTTCGTTCATGGCGGCGCCTCTTTCCCTGGCTGCCGCTAGCGTATCAGGGTGTGAGCATTGATCGTCGTGTTGCTTCTTGTTTCACGGTGATGGAGCGTTGAGTCAAGCTTGCCCTCACCCTGCGCTCTCCCGCGAGCGGGAGAGGGAAAAGCGGTTTCGCACGCGGGACGATGACGATCTGATGAGCATCAAGCCGCTTCGAGGCGCTGCAGCAGATTCCTGATGATCGACGCCGTCGCGCCCCAGACGCGGCGGCCGGCCCATTCGAATTCGAACGTCGTGCGCGTGCGTCCTTGCCAGTCGAAGTCGAGGCGCCGCAGGCGATCGGGCGCGAGGATGAAGCCGAGCGGCACTTCGAACACCTCGTCGACCTCGGCGGGATCGGGACGCACGCGGTAGTCGCCTTGCACGAAGCCCGCGACCGGGGCGACGAAATAACCGGAGACCGTCTCGAAGCCGTCGAGATAGCCGAACGGCTCGATGCGTCCGGCTTCGATGCCGGTTTCCTCGAACGTCTCGCGCAAGGCGGCGGCGACTGCGTCGGCGTCGCCGGTTTCGATCGCGCCGCCCGGAAAGCTGATCTGGCCCGCATGCGTGCGAAGGTGCGCCGTGCGCCGCGTCAGCAGCAGCGACAGCGTATCCTCGTGCCGCACGAACGGAACGAGCACCGCCGCGCTGCGGCGAGGGATCGCGGGATCGATCACGTCGGCGAGCTCGGCGAGATTCCAGCCGGGCGCGGCGGGCGGATCGGCGAGCGGACGCACCGCCCGGCGCAACCGCGCGATGTCGTCGGCGAACAAAGTCCTTTCCGCCGGATCGGACGCGCTCACCGACAGGCCGCCTCGCGGGCCGGCAGCGTGCATTCCATGATGAAGCGGCGCTCGTCCTCGCTCATCGAGCGCCAGCGCGCGATTTCGGCGCCGGTGCGCAGGCAGCCTTCGCACAGGCCGTCCGGACGCAGCTCGCAAACGCCGATGCAAGGGCTCGAAATCGGATTCGTTGGAGCGGGGATCATCGTTTCGTCGATTCGGATTTTCGTCGTGCTGCTTCGCCGTCAGCAGCCGCGCGCGAATCCGGCTAGGCTAGCCGAACCGCTCCGGAAGGTAGAAGCGCATGCTCGCGCTCGCAACCAAAGTGGTCGGCGACTACGGCAAGGTGCTCGCGCGCGTCGCGCCGGATGTTTACGGCCTTCCGGAAAGCCTCCTGCCGCATCCGAAGCCGCAGATCCGCGAGGCGATCCTCGGCCTTCTCGAACAGCTGGGCACGGATCAGGTCGAGATCAAGGAAGGGCTGCGGCGCGGCTACGTCTATCTCGCGCAGTTCGTGTCCGACGACGAGGCCGAGATCGTCTCGCGCGGACAGGCCAGCATCAACGGCACGGGCGGCGATGCCGCGAGCGCCGAGCCCGCGATGCGGATCATCAACCGGATCAAGCTCGACATGGAGAAGGCGGTCGAGGAGATGGGCGCCTATCCGTAGCAACGCGGCGAACGCATAGGGTGGGCCTTGGCCCACCGTGCGCTGGGTGGGCTGAAGCCCACCCTATGGATCTCCGCTGGCCCTCACCCTGCCCTCTCCCGCAAGCGGGAGAGGGGAAAGAGTGACAGGCGCATCCTGCGCTTATTTCACGTCGATGATCTTGATCTCGAGCACGAGCACCTGGTTGCCGGTCTGCGGATCGGGCGGCAGGTAGATCGTCCAGTGATCACCGACCTTCATCTTCGCGACGACGTCCGGAATCTTCGGCCCGAACATCTTGCCGAGATCGGCGACCTTCGCCTTCACCGGCTCGCCGACGAACGAGCTCTGCAGCTCGCGGCCGCTCGAGTTCGAGACGCGCACGTGGAACGTGAGATCGGTGCCGCCCTGCACAGCGCGGCCGGTGCCTTCCTCGATGACGCGGTACTGCACGTCGCCCGGCAGCACGATGACGCCCTTCTTCGCGCGGTTCGCGGCCATGAACGCATCGGCGTCGCGCTTGTTGTCCGCGAGCGTCTTGTCCATGTCGGCCTTGGCCTTCTGCTCGAACTTCGCGAGCGCGTCGCGCATCTGCGCTTCGGGAACGGCCGGCGCCTTCTTGAGGAAAGCATCCTGGACCGCGCGCGTCACGGTGTTGATGTCGACGTCCATCTTGCGGTCGGCAAGTCCCGAGCCGATCTGGAAGCCGATCGCGTACGAAAGCTTGCCTTTCTCGGACGTGGTGTCCTGCGCCAGCGCGGAACCCGCCGCGAGCAGCGCTGCGAGCGCGAGTAACCAACCAAACTTCATGCCTGCCTCCAGAAAAACACGGGATAAGGATCGAGCGGACCCGCAGCGCGGGGCCGGAAAAAAGGCGCGGTAGTTTACCCGAGCGCCACGCGGGGTCCAACGCGCGGCG
>DASZWL010000417.1:0-14088 GCA_035546695.1 Rhodanobacteraceae bacterium
TGTCGATCGAACCCGTCCGTCCGTAGCGAACCGGCCGCTTTGCGGCCGGCGCGGCACCGAGGGCGTGTTCTCTTTGGTGACTTTCTCTTGCACGAGCAAGAGAAAGTCACGCGCCGGCCAGGAGGGCCGGCAAGACCCACACGGACGTGAGTCGGTTTTCGCGTCGACGTAGAAGATCGAAAGACAAAACACACCACAACACGAAACGTCGAACCAAGAGCGCCCTCACCCTGCCCTCTCCCGCAAGCGGGAGAGGGGAGAACTAAGGTGCTCCCGCAAGCGGGAGAGGGGAAAGCTAATGACGGAAACGGTCAACGAGCGAGAACGGCTCACCCGCGATTGCTGAGCGGAATCAACTTCCAGTACCACGAGCGGTAATGCGGCCAGTCACCGCGGAAGAACGGGTGGTCCGGATAGTTGAGCTTCAGCACGCGCTCGGCGTCGTCGGCGAGCTTGTCCTGGCCGAGCTTCTTGTAGCTCTCGACCATGATCGCGAGCGCGTCGCCGGCCTGCGGCGATTGCGGATACGTCTCGACGATCTGCTTCGCGCGGTTCGACGCGGCGACGTACGCGTTGCGGCGAAGGTAATAGACCGCGATGTGCAGGTCCGCCTGCGCCATCATGTTGCGCAGATAAATCATGCGCTGGCGCGAGTCCGCCGTGTAGCGGCTTTGCGGATAGCGCGTGACGAGCGCGTTGAAGTCGTCGAACGACTGGCGCAGGCTCGCCTGGTCGCGCTTGCTCATGTCCTGGCCGACCCAGCGCTCCATGAAGCCGGCCGAGCGGTTGAAGTTGATCAGGCCGCGCAGGTAGTACGCGTAATCGATGTGCTTGTGCGTCGGATAGGTCTTGATGAAGCGATTGATCGTCGAGTACGCGTCGTCGGGCTTGTCGTTCTTGTACTGCGCGTAGGCGAGGTTGATCTGCGACTGCTCGGTATACGGCCCGAACGGAAAGCGCGCGACGAGGCGCTCGAACGAGCGGCTCGCGAAATCGTAGTTGCCGGAGTCGAGCGCGTCGACGCCCTGCTGGTAGAGCTGATCGACCGGCAGCGTGTCCATCGGATCGCCCTTCTTGCCGCGATGGAACAGCGAGCAGCCGGCGAGGGCGACGAGGAGCGCCAGCAGCGCGAGCCGGGCGAGAAAGCGGATCGAGCGGGAAACTCGCATGCGAAGAGGGGCTCTGCGATGATTGACGGACGATGATAACCCGAACGCCGATCGCGCCGGAAACACCGGAACCGGCAGAGAAAGCGCCCGAACGAACCCTGAACGCCCGCGTTCCCGACGATGCCGCCGGCCGCCGTTTCGATCAGGTACTGGCCGATCTTTTCCCGGATTTCTCGCGCTCGCGCCTCGCGGCGTGGATCAAGGCCGGTGCCGCGCGGCTCGACGGTGCCGAGGTCCTGCCGCGGCACATCGTGCGTGGCGGCGAGTCGATCGCGGTGGACGTGCGCGCCGAGCGCGAGATCGGCGCCGCGGCCGAGGACATTCCGCTCGACATCCGCTACGAGGACGCCGACGTCATCGTCGTCGACAAGCCGGCCGGCCTCGTCGTGCATCCCGGCGCGGGCAATCCGGCCGGGACGCTTCAGAACGCGTTGCTGCATCACGATCCGAAGCTTGCGGAGATCCCGCGCGGCGGCATCGTGCACCGGCTCGACAAGGATACGTCCGGCCTGATGGTCGTCGCGCGCTCGATGCGCGCACACACTTCGCTCGTCGAGCAGCTCGGCGAGCGCGACGTGCACCGGCAATATCTCGCGGTCGTCTACGGCAGGATCATCGCCGGCGGCACGATCGACGCGCCGATCGGACGGCATCCGCGCGATCGCCTGAAGCAGTCCGTTCGCGACGACGGCCGCGAGGCGATCACGCACTATCGCGTGCGCGAGCGTTTCCGCGCGCTGACTCTGGTCGAATGCCGGCTCGAGACCGGCCGCACGCATCAGATTCGCGTCCATCTCGCGCATGCGCGGCACCCGCTCGTCGGCGACGCGGTTTACGGCGGCGGACTCAGGCTGCCGAAAGGCGCGAGCGCGGAGCTCGTCGAGGCGCTGCGCGGATTCCGGCGGCAGGCGCTGCATGCCGAGCGGCTCGAGTTCGCGCATCCGGCCGACGGGCGCACGATCGCGGTCGAGGCGGAGATGCCGTCCGACATGGCGGCGCTCGTCGAGGCGTTGCGCAAGGACGCGCGCGAGAACGCGTGATGCGCGCAGGAGCGACGCGCAGATGAGCAGCGGATTCATTATTCCGGACTGGCCAGCACCGCCCAACGTGCGCGCGATCGTCACGACGCGCGCATGGCCGGGCGCGTCGAAGCCTCCGTTCGATCGCTTCAATCTCGGCACGCGCTGCGGCGACGATGCGGCCGCTGTCGTATCGAATCGCGCGGCGCTGATCGAAGCGCTCGATCTTCCCGAAGCGCCGCGCTGGCTGCGACAGGTTCATGGCATCGCCGTGCACGACGCCGACGCCATCGTCGCCGACGCGGAGCCCGAAGCCGATGCGGCGATCACGCGCCGAAGCGGCCGCGTGCTCGCGGTGCTCACGGCCGATTGCCTGCCGGTATTCCTCGCGGCTGACGACGGCAGCGCGGTCGGCATCGTGCACGCCGGCTGGCGCGGACTCGCGGGCGGGGTGATAGAGGCGGCGATCGCGAAGCTCGATGTCGAACCCGCGCGTCTCGTCGCATGGCTCGGCCCCGCGATCGGCGCGAAGTCGTACGAGGTCGGCGAAGACGTGCGCAACGCATTCGTGCGAGCGGACATGGACGCGGTCGCCGCGTTCGCGCCGGTGCGGACCGATCACTGGCTCTGCGACCTCCCGGCGCTCGCGCGCCTCCGGCTCGCGCGCGAAGGCGTTTCGCGCATCGCCGGCGGCGGTTTCGATACGTTTTCGGATGCGCGCTTCTATTCGTACCGGCGCGATCGCGAGACCGGCCGCTTCGCGAGCCTCGTCTGGATCGAGCCGGTACGCGTCGATGCCGATGCGCCGAAGAAGGCGGATGCGGAGGCCGGGATCGGCGCCTCGGCGCAGCCGGTGTTTGCGCGCTTGGGCGGCTAGGGAGATCGAAGGCACTCGATTCCCGCTTTCGCGGAAATGACGAGGAGGTAGATTCCGTCATTCCCGCGAAAGCGGGAATCCAGTGCCTGTCACCCGGAGCACGATGCCGTTGAAAGCATTGGCGTTCCTCCCCATTTCGGTGCAATCCTTTTCTGATCGCCTGCTTCGGAGGGTGAAGCACGCATGCGCATGGACAAACTCACTTCGCGTTTCCAGCAGGCGCTGGCGGACGCGCAATCGCTCGCGGTCGGGCGCGACAACAACATGCTCGAGCCCGCGCATCTCATGGCCGCGCTGCTCGATCAGCAGGGCGGATCGACCGTGCCGCTGCTCACGCAGGCCGGCGTCAACGTGCCGGCACTGCGCACACGCGTCGGACAGATCCTCGATCGCCTGCCGAAAGTCGCCGGGCAGGAAGGGAACATCAATGTCTCGAACGATCTGAATCGCCTGCTCAACGTGACCGACAAGCTTGCGCAGCAGCGCGGCGATCAGTTCATCGCGAGCGAGCTTTTCGTGCTGGCCGCGCTCGACGATCGCGGCGAGCTCGGCGGCGCGCTGAAAGGCGCCGGCGCGACGAAGGCGAACATCGAAGCTGCGATCGAGAAGATCCGCGGCGGCGAGAAAGTGCAATCCGAGAGCGCCGAGGACCAGCGTCAGGCGCTCGAGAAATATACGATCGACCTCACGGCCCGCTCGGAGAAGGGCAAGCTCGATCCGGTCATCGGCCGAGACGAGGAAATCCGCCGCGTCATTCAGGTCTTGCAGCGCCGCACGAAGAACAATCCGGTGCTGATCGGCGAGCCCGGCGTCGGCAAGACCGCGATCGTCGAAGGACTCGCGCAGCGCATCGTCAACGGCGAAGTGCCCGAAGGCTTGCGCGACAAGCGCGTGCTCTCGCTCGACATGGGCGCGCTGATCGCGGGCGCGAAGTTCCGCGGCGAGTTCGAGGAGCGGCTCAAGGGCGTGCTCAACGATCTCGCGAAGCAGGAAGGTCGTGTGATTCTTTTCATCGACGAGCTGCACACGATGGTCGGCGCCGGCAAGGCCGAAGGCGCGATGGATGCCGGCAACATGCTGAAGCCGGCGCTCGCGCGCGGCGAACTGCATTGCATCGGCGCGACGACGCTCGACGAATACCGCAAGTACATCGAAAAAGATGCCGCGCTCGAGCGGCGCTTCCAGAAGGTCTATGTCGGCGAGCCGAGCGTCGAGGACACGATCGCGATCCTGCGCGGGCTCAAGGAAAAATACGCGCTGCACCACGGCGTCGAGATCACCGATCCCGCGATCGTCGCGGCGGCGACGCTTTCGCATCGCTACATTCCGGATCGTCAGTTGCCCGACAAGGCGATCGACCTCATGGACGAAGCCGCGTCGCGCATCCGCATGGAGATCGATTCCAAGCCGGAGGAGCTCGATCGCAAGGAGCGGCGGCTGATCCAGCTCAAGATCCAGCGCGAGGCGCTGAAGAAGGAGAAGGATCCGGAATCGAAGCAGCGCCTCGCCGATCTCGAGAAGGAGATCGCATCGCTCGAGCGCGAGTATTCCGATCTCGAGGAAGTCTGGAAATCCGAGAAGGCGACGTTGCAGGGAGCGACGAAGATCAAGGAGCAGATCGAGCAGGCGAAGCTCGATCTCGAAGCCGCGCAGCGCCGTCAGGATTACGCGAAGATGAGCGAGATCCAGTACGGGAAGATTCCCGAGCTCGAAAAGCAGCTCAAGGCCGCGCAGGAAGCCGAGAAGAAGGGCTTCACGCTGTTGCAGGATCGCGTCACCGCGGAAGAAATCGCCGAAGTCGTATCGCGCTGGACCGGCATCCCGGTCTCGAAGATGCTCGAAGGCGAGCGCGACAAATTGCTGCGCATGGAAGACGAGCTGCACAAGCGCGTCGTCGGTCAGGACGAGGCCGTGCACGCGGTCGCCGACGCGATCCGCCGCTCGCGCGCGGGGCTTTCCGATCCGAACAAGCCGAACGGCTCGTTCCTGTTCCTCGGCCCGACTGGCGTTGGCAAGACCGAGCTCTGCAAGGCGCTCGCCGAATTCCTGTTCGATTCGTCCGACGCGATGATCCGCATCGACATGAGCGAGTTCATGGAGAAGCATTCCGTGAGCCGCCTGATCGGCGCGCCGCCGGGTTATGTCGGCTACGAGGAAGGCGGCTATCTCACCGAAGCCGTGCGGCGCCGACCGTACAGTGTGATCCTGCTCGACGAGGTCGAGAAGGCGCATCACGACGTGTTCAACGTGCTCTTGCAGGTGCTCGACGACGGGCGTTTGACGGATGGACAAGGTCGCACGGTTGACTTCCGCAACACCGTGATCGTGATGACGTCGAACCTCGGCTCGCAGCTGATTCAGGACGTGTCCGATCAGAGCAGTGCCGGCGACACCGAAGAGAACTACACGAAGATGAAGGCCGCCGTGATGGGCGTCGTGCAGGCGCACTTCCGGCCGGAGTTCATCAACCGGCTCGACGAGATCGTCGTGTTCCGCGCGCTCGACAAGTCGCAGATCCGCAAGATCGCGCGCATCCAGACCGACTATCTCGCGAAGCGGCTTGCGGAACGTCAATTGAAGCTCACGCTGACCGACAAGGCGCTCGATCTCCTCGGCAACGTCGGCTTCGATCCGGTCTACGGCGCGCGGCCGCTGAAGCGTGCGATCCAGCAGCAGCTCGAGAATCCGCTGGCGAAGGAGATTCTCGAAGGGAAGTTCCAGCCGGGGGATACCGTGGCCGTGGATGCGGCGGGCGGGCACCTGGTGTTCGCGCGTCGCGCATGACGATCGGTTGCTGCATCACAGGCATCGTCGTTCCCGCGAAAGCGGGAACCTAGCGCCTCGGCTCTCGCGCCAATGCAATGCAAGGCGCTAGGTTCCCGCCTTCGCGGGGACGACGAAAATGAGCAATACGTGGAACTCATGCGAAAATAAAGCCATGCCCATTTACGAATTCGAGTGTCCCGACTGCGGCGAAACCTTCGAGCGGCTGCAGAGACTCTCCGATCCCGATCCGACGACCTGCCCCACCTGCGGCAAGACGCACGTGAAGCGCAAGCTCACCGCACCCGCGTTCCGTCTCGCCGGCAGCGGCTGGTACGAAACCGACTTCAAGAAGGACGGCGACCGCAAGCGCAACCTCGCCGCGAAGGAAGACGCGCCGAAGACGGACTCGAAATCCGCTGCCGGCGGCGAAGCGCCGAAATCCGCTCCGTCCGGTTCCGATGGCGGCAGCAAGGACAAGCCCGCGGTGAAGCCCGGCAAAACGAAGGGCGCCGAAGGCGGCTGACGCGCGACGCGATTCTTTGCGATTCGTTCAGGGCCATCGTCTAGACTGGCCGTGCGTCACGTGTTCAACCGGATCAATCGGGGAGAGCTCATGCAAAGAACGATCAGCATCGTCGCGGCACTGACCCTTTCGGTCGGCGCGACGGGAATCGCATCCGCGCAGACCGCGCCTGTCGCCGGACTCGTCGGATCGGCGGCCGTCGCCCAATACGGCGGCGACTGGCGTCCGGGCCCGGGCTGGGATCGCGACATCGACGTGCGGTGCGCAAGCCAGGGCTACAGCTACAACATGTGCCAGGTCGACACCGGTCAAGGCAGCCGCGTCTCGCTCGTGCGCCAGATCTCGAACACGGCGTGCGTCGAAGGCCGCAACTGGGGCTGGAACCGCGCCGGCGTCTGGGTCAACGGCGGCTGCGAAGGCGTCTTCCGCGTGCAGCGCCGCTGGGCCGGCGGCCCGCCGGGGCCGGGTCCAGGTCCGGGTCCGTGGCAGCCGGGTCCGGGCTGGGATACGACGATCAACCTGCGCTGCGCGAGCGCCGGCTACAGCTACAACATGTGCCAGGTCGACACCGGTCGCGGCGGCCGCGTGTATGTCTCGCGCCAGATCTCGAAGACGCGCTGCATCGAAGGCCGCAACTGGGGCTGGAACCGCGCCGGCGTCTGGGTCGACGGCGGCTGCGAAGCCGTCTTCACGATCGAGCGTCGCTGGCGCTGATCGCGAGGTAACGAAGCGAGAAAACGCCCGCCGCTCGGCGGGCGTTTTCGTTTGCGCTGCAGGCGAAGACTCGCGCCTTGCCCGAAAGGGTCGGCCTCGAGCCGGCCCTTTTGCGTTGGCTGAAAAAGCGCGTCCATGGCGATCCTCCGGTGATGCGATACTGGGTTGGGCACCAGGTTTCCGCCGATGCGCGGCATCCGACGGCTGACGCCGACAGGTGGGGGGGGGAATGTCCGACTTTTGGGAGCGCCTGAAGCAGCGCAAGATCGTGCAGTGGGCGCTCGCCTATGTCGCGGGCGCTTTCGCGTTGCTGCAGGGCGCGGACATCGTCGCCCAGCAGTTCGCCTGGCCGGAGAGTGTGCGGCGCGGGATCACGCTCGCGTTGGTCCTCGGGTTTTTCGTGACCCTGGTCCTCGCCTGGTACCACGGTGAGCGCGGGGCGCAGAAGATCAGCGGCGTGGAGCTCCTGCTGCTCGCGCTGCTGCTCGCGGTAGGCGGCGGATTGATATGGCGATTCGCCGGCGTTTCCTCGAATCGCATTTCGGCGGACGCGAATCCGGCCCGGGTTCCGACGGCCTCCGCAATGCCGATGGCCGATTCCAAATCGATCGCGGTGCTGCCGCTGGTCAATGCCAGCGGAGACGACAAGCAGCAGTTTTTTTCGGACGGCATTTCCGAATCGCTGATCATCGCGCTCTCGCAGGTGCCGGGGCTGACGGTGATCGGTCGCAACTCGTCGTTCCAGTTCCGCGACGGCAACGCCGACAGCAGATCGATCGGCGAGAAACTCGGCGTGGCGCGGCTGCTCGGCGGCAGCGTGCAGCACGCGGGCGACATGGTGCGCATCAGCGTGGAGCTGGTCGATGCGCCGACCGGGCGTGCGCTCTGGTCGCAGCGTTATGACCGGCAATACGCGGACCTCTTCAAGCTTCAGGACGACATCACGGCCGCCGTGGCCGGCGTGCTGAAATCGAAGTTGCTGGGCGACGCTCAGACTGCGCAGAGCGATCGTCCAGCCAGCGGCAACATCGAAGCCTACAACGCGCTGCTCGAAGCCAATTTTCAGATGGCGAAGCTGACCGAGGAAGGCAGCCGCCGCGCGATCGACTTGCTCGATCGTGCAATCGAGCTCGATCCCGGGTATGCGCTGGCCTACGCCAAGCGCGCATCCGCGTGGACTTTTCCGCTCGCCTGGAACGATGCGGCCGTCGCACGGCGCCTGGTGGCGAAGAGCCCCGCACGCGCGGACGTGCAGCACGCGCTGACTCTGAATCCGAACCTCGCCTACGCGCACGCCGTTGCAGGCCATCTGTCGGGCTACGTCGATGTCGATCCGGTGGTCGCGGAGGCCGAATATCGCCGCGCGCTGGCCCTGCAACCGGATCAGCCCGCCGCGACGACCGGCCTCAGCCGTTTGATGTCGCAGACCGGCCGCTATCCGGAGGCGATCGATCTGGTTCGGCGCGCACTGCTGTCCGATCCTCTCTCGGCGGTGGCTTATGCGCAGCTGGCCCGCCTGCTTCAGCTGACGGGACAGCTGGACGAGTCGAAGGCCGCTTTTGACAAGATCCTCGAACTCCTACCCGACGCGCCGGGCGTCAAGGCCAATTTCGTATGGCTCGCGATCACGCGCGGCGACGCCGAAGCCGCCATGCGCACGGCTCTGGCGCTGCCGCCGGGAAAGTTCCGCGACGATTCGCTGGCCTTCGCAGCGCAGATCGGCACGGATCGCGCGTCGGCAGACGTGGCGCTGCGTGAGTTCATCGCATCGCAAGGCGCGAACAATCCGTCCGGCGTGGCGGAGATGTACGCGTTGCGCAACGAACCCGGTCCGATGTTCGAGTGGTTGCGGCGCGCGCTCGATGCGGGCGACCCGAGCGCGAAATGGCTGTGGGAGGATCCGTATTACGTCCGTTACCGCGACGACCCGCGTTTCGCCGCGTATTGCAGGGAGGCCGGCGTTCCGACGCCTGCGGAAGTCGAAGCCGCGAACGCGGCGTATCTCGCGAAGCGGGAAGGGCAAGCAACCGCGCATGACTGAATTCCTCGCCCGCCTGAAGCAGCGCAAGCTCGTGCAATGGGCGCTCGCCTATCTTGCCGGCGCGTGGGCGCTGTTGCAGGTGCTGGAGATGGCGTCCGGCAGCTACGGCTGGCCGGCTCTGGTGATGCGGCTCGCGTTCGGCCTCGCGGTGCTCGGCTTCATCGTCATGCTGGTGCTCGCCTGGTATCACGGCGAGCGCGGGATGCAGAAAGTCAGCGGCACCGAATTGCTGCTGATCGCGCTGGTGCTCGCGGTGGGCGGCGTGCTGGTCTGGCGCAGCGGAACGCAAACGCCGGCAGCGGATGAGAGTACCGCGGTTGCGCCGGCCGAATCGCCGGTGCCGGCGGTTCCCGCCAAGTCAATCGCAGTATTGCCGTTCGAGAATCTCTCCGCCGACAAGGAAAACGAATACTTCGTCGCCGGCATGCAGGACCTGATTCTGACCAAGCTCGCCGGCATCGGCGATCTCAAAGTCATCTCGCGCACGTCGACGCAGCAGTACGTCAGTCGTCCCGAGAACCTGAAGGCCATCGGTCGCCAGCTCGGCGTCGCGAAGATCCTCGAAGGCAGCGTGCAGAAGTCCGGCAATCAGGTACTGGTCAACGTGCAGTTGATCGATGTCGGCAGCGACAACCATCTCTGGGCCGAGAGTTACGAGCGCACGCTCGACAATATCTTCGGCGTCGAGGGCGAGGTCGCGGACAAGATCGCCAGCGCATTGCACACCACGCTCTCGCCCGCGCAAGGTGCGCTGCTTGCGGCCGTACCGACCACCGACAAGGCAGCCTACGATGCGTTCCTGCGCGCGGAATTCCACGCGGGCAATTTCGCCACCAGTTACGACACGGGCAACATGAAGGCTGCGATCCCGCTGTATCGGGAAGCGATCGCGGAGGATCCCCGTTTCGGACTGGCCTGGGCGCGGCTGTCGACGCTGGAGAGCGGGCTCGTCTGGTTCGGCGGCGGCGGTCTCGATCTGGATCAGTTGCGACAGGAGGCCGAGGCCGACGCCGAGGAGGCGGTGAAGCTCGCGCCCGAGGCTGCCGCCACTCAGCTTGCGCTCGGCAACTTCGCCTACTTCGTCCGCAACGATTACGCGGCCGGCCTCACTGCGTTCGACGCGGTGGTGGCGTCGAAGCCGAACGACACCGATGCGCTGGCTGCGCGGGCCTATGCGCTGCGCCGGCTCGGCCGTTTCGACGAGGCGATCGCGTCGCTCGAGAAGGCCTTCGTGCTCGATCCGCGCAATTCCCGACTGGCCTACACGCTCGGCGAAACCTGCATGATGGTCGAGCGCTCTCCCCAAGCCGAGGAGTGGTTCCGCCGCGCGCTGGCGATCGACCCTCGCAACAGCAACGCCAAAAACCAGAACGCCCACACGATCGTGCACGACAGCGGCGACATTCCGCGTGCGCTGGCCGGCCTCGACGAAAACGACGACGACCTAAAGCTCACGCGCATCACCCTGCTGACGTATCAGCGCCGCTATGCCGAGGCGCTCGCGCTGCTCGAAGGCATCGTGGACACGCCGGGCAACTTCGGCTTCCGCAATCCGAAAGCCCTGTGGCAGGCCGATATCCTGCGCCTGATGGGCGATACGGCGCGGGCGCGGTCCGTGTACGAACGGGAGCTTCCGCAAATTCGCAAACGGCTCGGCGTGGAGCGCGGCATCCGCCTCGCGGAGATTTGGCAGAACGTCGCCGACTGCGAGCTGGCGCTCGGCCATGTGGCCGAAGGCCTCGATGCCGTCGACCGCGCGCAGGCCATCGACGATGAATCCGTGGACCGCATCAACGGGCCGGGGGACACGATCGGCAACGCGGCCCTGTACGTTCGCGCCGGACGCAGCGATCTCGCGATGCCGCTGCTGGCGAAGGCGCTCAATACGCCCGGCATCGGTTTTTATTACTCGCCCGTGCTGCTGTGGATCGATCCGGCCTGGGATGCCATCCGCGACGATCCCCGCTTCCAGGCGCTGTTGCGCAAATACGAAGATCGCAAGCCCGCGATCATCCCACCCGCTGCCGCGAGCGCCGCCGACCGGAACACGCATGCCTGAATTCCTTGCGCGCCTCAGGCAAAGAAAGCTCGTGCAGTGGGCGGTCGCTTACGTCGCGTTCGCGTTCGCGCTGTTGCAGGGCATCGACATCGTGGCGCAACGTTTCGCGTGGCCGGATGCGATCGAGCGCGCGCTGATTCTCGCGTCGTGCGTCGGCTTCTTCGTCACGCTGGTGCTCGCCTGGTATCACGGCGAGAAAGGTGCGCAGCGCGCCCCCGGTACGGAGCTCGCGATCCTCGCATTGCTGCTCGCGATCGGCGGCGGATTGCTGTGGCGTTTCGGAAAATCGCCGACGCCGGGCGCAGAGGCGGCAGTCGCCGTGCCGACACTGCCGGTTGCGACGCAACCGGAAGCCGCCATCCCCGCCAAGTCCATTGCGGTGTTGCCGTTCGAGAGCCTGTCCGCGGACAAATCGAACGAGTACTTCGTCAGCGGCATGCAGGACATGATCCTGACCAGCCTCGCGAGGCTCGACGGCCTCAAGGTGATCTCGCGCACCTCCACGGAGCATTACGCGAGTCGTCCGGAAAAACTGCGGCAGGTCGGCGCCGAGCTCGGCGTCGCGACGGTGCTGGAAGGCAGCGTGCAGCGCGTAGGCGACCGGGTACTGATCAACCTTCAGCTGATCGACGCGCGCACCGACGCGCACCTCTGGGCCGAAAGTTACGAGCGTCAGATAGCGGACGTGTTCAGCGTCGAGCGCGAAGTCGCCGGCGCCGTGGCCACCGCGTTGCGCGCGAAGCTGATGCCCGAGCAGATCGCCGACATGGGCCGCGCGCCGACCACGAATCCGGCGGCTTACGATCTGTACCTGCGCGGCGAATACGAGACGCGCCAGTTCTACGCGTCCGACAACGATGCCGACATCCGGGACGCGATCGTCCACTACACGCAGGCGGTGGCCGCCGATCCCGATTTCGCGCTTGCCCATGCACGGCTCGCGCGCGCGGAGCTGCTGCGGTACTGGGAGAGCAACGGCACCGTGCCGGACCCATCGCTCGCGACGGCCGCGCGCGATGCGGCGGCGCGCGCCATCGAACTCGCGCCCGACCTTGCCGAGGCGAGGCTCGCGATGGCGGACATCGAATACCGGCTCGACCTCGACTACGTCGGCGCTCTGAAGTTGTACGACGCGGTGCTGGCGCAGCTGCCGCAAAGCGTCGACGCGCTGAGCGGAAAAGCGCAGGCCTTGCGCCGCCTCGGACGCATCGACGAGGCGATTGCGGCTTTCACCGCGGCCATCGCGGTCGACCCGCGCGACAGCGCACCGCTTACCGATCGCGGTATCACGCGCTTCCTCGCCGGCGACCTCACCGCCGCCGAAGCCGACCTCAGGCATTCGCTCGGCCTCAATCCGGCCGACAGCTACGCCGCCACTTACCTCGCGAGCCTGCTTCTGTTCCGCGACGGGAATGCAGGCACGTCGCTCGATACCGGCCGGAGCCAGTCGGTGTTCGCGGTCATCACGCGCGTCCAGAGCCTCGCTTGCCAGCGGCGTTTCGACGCGGCGCTTGCGGTTCTGGACTCGCTGGGGCCGATCGGGGACGACAACGAGGCCTACGTCGTCACGCGCGCGCAGATCCTCGCGTACATGGGCAAGCTCGAGGAAGCGCGGCAACGCTTGTCGCCGAAGATGCCGCGTTATCGCAAGGAGCTGGCCGCATTGCCCGTCAATTCCGGCGATGGCCAGAATGCGCGCTTCTACGTCGCGACGGCCGAGGCGTTGCTCGGCAACGAGAAGGAAGCCGTGCAGCTTGCGCAGCAAGGTCTCGATCTGCTCCCTCTGGAGAAAGACCGCGTCGGCGGCTCCGTGAGCCTCGGCGAGGCCGCACGCGTTTACGCGATGCTCGGCCGAGCCGATCTCGTGGTGTCGATCCTGTCGCGCGTCCGCGCGCTCGACGGCACGGACACGCAGACTTCCGCCGCGATCCTGCGGCTGGATCCGGTATGGGACAAGGTCCGCAACGATCCGCGGTTCGAGTCCGAAATCGACCGCTTCGCCGCGAAGCAGGCGAGGCTCGCCGAGCGGGGCGGCGCGATCCCGGGCTCATGACCGTGAAGAAGCCGCACCCGATACTTCGGGAATGGCCCATCGCTGACTTCATCGCCCGCCTGCGGCAGCGCAAGCTCGTGCAGTGGGCGCTGGCGTATGTCGCCGCCGCCTTCGCGCTGTTGCAGGGCGCGGACATCGTCGCGCAGCAGTTCGGCTGACCGGAAAGCCTGCAGCGCGGACTGACGCTCGCGCTGGTGCCCCGGTTCTTCGTCACGCTGGCCTCGATTATTCGCCGCTCATGCTGTGGGTGAGCCGGAGCGGGACCCGATCCGCGGCGATGCGGACTTCCAGTCGCTGCTGCGGAAGTATGCGGACCAGAAGCCCGCAACCCTGCCCGACGTTGCAGCGCAACAACAGACTCCGTAGCATTTCGCGCTTCCCGGCGCCGTCCGGCGCGACAATCCTGATTCCATGCGTACCCATTACTGCGGTCTCGTCGACGAGACCCTGCTCGGCCGGTCCATCACGCTCTGCGGATGGGTCGACACGCGCCGCGACCACGGCGGAGTCGTCTTCATCGATCTTCGCGATCACGAGGGCGTCGTCCAGATCGTCGCCGATCCCGATAACGCGGCCGCGTTCAGGACCGCGAGCGAGGTCGGCTACGAATATGTTTTGCGCGTGACCGGCACGGTCCGCCGGCGCGTCAGCGTCAACGATAAGGTGCGTACCGGCGAGTTCGAAGTGCTCGCCGACTCGATCGACGTGCTGAACGCCGCGCGCGACCTGCCGTTCGCGCTGCACGAGCACACGAACGAGGATCTGAAGCTCAAATACCGCTACCTCGATCTTCGCCGTCCCGAGATGCAGCGCATGATGCGTTTGCGCATCAGGCTCGTCGCGGCGCTTCGCCGCTGGCTCGACGCG
>DASZWL010000418.1:0-8408 GCA_035546695.1 Rhodanobacteraceae bacterium
GCCGACGATGTCGACGCCGGCGCGCAGGCGATCGTCATAGTGCGTCATCGACGCCAGCACCATGTAGCCTCCGTACGAGCCGCCGTAGACCGCGACGCGCTTCGCGTCGAGCTCGGGCTTCGTCGCGATCCAGTCGAGCAGCGCGCCGATGTCGGCGACCGAATCCTCGCGCCGGTATCCGTTGTCGAGCTTGAGATACGACTTGCCGTAGCCGTCCGAGCCGCGCACGTTCGGCACGATCACCGCGATGCCGAGCTCGCCGACGAGATACTGGATGTCGGCACTGAACACGGGCCGCGCCTGCGATTCGGGCCCGCCGTGGATGTTGATGACGACCGGATGCGGCCCCGGCTTCGAGGGCTTGTAGTAGAACGCCGGGATCGAGAGCGCCTTGCCCTTCGCGGCCCTGCTCGGGAAATGCACGAGCGTCGGCGCGACGAACTTCGAGGTGTCGAGACCGCCGACCTCGCTCTCGGTCCAGCGTGCGAGCGCGTTCGACGCGAAATCGATCGTGTAGACGTCGCTCGGCGACGTCGCCGAGTTCAGCGTGAACGCGAGCCGCCTGCCGTCCGGGCTGAACTCGATGCCGGAGATGACGCCGGCCGGGATCGCCGGCAGCGGCTGCTCCTCGCGCGTCCTCGCGTCGATCACGTGCAACACGCCGATGCCGTCCTCGTTCGTCACGAACGCGACGCGCGCGCCGTCGTCGGAAAGCGCGAACTCCTCGACGTCCCACGGAATGCGCTTCGTGAGATCGGCGCTGCGGTTCGTCGCGAAATCGTGATAGCGCAGCGTGCGGAACTCGCTGCCTTCGTCCGACGTGAAATACGCGCCGCTGCCGTCCGGCGCGAAGCGGAACGCGCCGAATGCGGCCGTGCCGCCCTCGACCGGAAACATCGTGAGCTCGCCGGTTTCGAGATCGACGACACCGGGCCGCACGTCGTTGATCGAGACGCCCTGCTGCACGAGAAGCCGCTTTCCGTCGCGCGAGAAATCGGTCGCCTCCCACGAGCCGCCTTTCGCGACGACGTCCTTCTTCTCGCCGGTCGCGGGATCCATCACCCAGACGTCGGTATCGGTGCCGTTCCGCTCGGTGCTCGAGTACGCGAGCTTCGTGCCGTCGTGCGACCAGACCGGCGCTGCGTTCCGCGATTTGCCGTCGGTCAGGAGCTTGATCCCGCGCGTCGTAAGATCGAAGCCGAAGAGCTGCCAGAACTCCGAGCCGCCGATGTCCTTGCCGAAGACGAAGCTCGCGCGCTTCGGATTCACGGCGATGCTCGTGATCGGCTCGTCGAAGAACGTCAGCTGCTCGCGCGCGCCGCCCGGCGTCTTCACGCGATGCACCTGCACCGTATTCGCGAAGCGCGTGCCGATCAGGAGTCCCGATCCGTCGGCGAGCCAGCCGCCGAGCGATGCGCTGCGCGTGTTCGCGTAGCGCTGCAGCTCTTCGCCGAGCGCGGCCGGAATCTCCGGCACGTTCTCGGTGATGCGATTGCCCGATTCGACGCGCGCGGTCGCGGCGGGCTCGGCCGCGGTCGCGGAAAGAGCGGCGAGGGAAACGCTGAGCAGCATCGCATGGCGCATTGTCGGAATCTCCGTCGTTTGCGCCGAGCGTAGCGGCTCGCGCGGCGCGGGCATAGGCCGGAAGTCATCCTGCTTTGCGAGCGGGCTTTGCGAACGGGCTTTGCGATAGGCGCATGCAGCGCGAAGATCGCCGCATGAATGCCGCGCCGTCCGCGTCCAGAGCGTTCGAGACCGACGCTACCGCGCGGCTCGATCGGCTCGCGTGGTGCGATAGAGTACGTCGAGCCGAAAGACGGAAGACGCACGCGATGCTTGGCCGGCGCGAATTCATCATGATCCCGACGGTCGCGGCCGCAGTCGTCGCGGACGGTGCGACGGCATGATCCCGCGCCGCGTCTTCCTGCAACTTGCCGCGCTTTCCGCATTCGCGCCGATGTTCCGCGCTTATGCGCAAGGCACGCCGGTCTGGCGAGGCTATCGCGATGCCATCGCGATCGACGGCGAGAGCGGTCTCGACGTGCTCCGCGAGGATGGTCTCGACGAGAAGGCCGTCGCGCGCGACCTTGCAGAGTCGCGAGCCTCGGGCCTTTCGGCGACGCTGTTCCAGGTCACGAACGTGCATTCGGATTTCGATCGTGCCGTCGCCGATCTCATGAGCGTGCGCGCGCGCATCGATGCGCATGAAGATGCGTTTCTTCTCGTGCGCGCGAAGACGGACGTCGAGCGCGCGCATCGCGAGCGCAAGCTCGGCTTGATCCTGCGCTTCCAGGGCGCCGAGCCGATCGGCGACGAGCTCGATCGCATCGCCGTGTTCCGCGAGCTCGGCCTTCGCGTCGTCGAGCTCACGCACAACCGCCGCAATCTCGTCGGCGACGGCTCGACCGAGCCCGGCAACGCGGGTCTCTCGGTGCTGGGACATGCGCTCGTCGAGCGCCTCAACGCCGAGAAGATCGTCGTCGACGTCGCGCACGGCTCGCAGCGGACGATGAAGGAAGGCATCGAAGCGTCGAAGGCGCCCGTCATCATCAGCCACTCGGGCTGCCGCGCGCTTTCGGATCTGCCGCGGCTCGCCGACGACGACACGCTGCGCGCGATGGCGAAGACCGGCGGCGTCATCGGCATCATGTTCTGGCCGTATCTCATGCGCGAGGGCCAGCCGATGGCGATCGACGTGATCCGCCACATCGAGCACGCGATCGACGTCTGCGGCGAGGACCATGTCGGCATCGGCACCGACGGCGGCATCGCGTCGACCGAGCGCACGCCCGAGTTCGAGAAGCAGAACCTCGCGCTGATGAAGGACACCGTCGCGCAAGGCTACTTCGGCGAAGGACGCCGGGCCGATGGGCTCTATTTCTTCATCCCCGACCTCAACGCGCCGAACCGCTTCGATCTGCTCGCCGCGAAGCTTTCGGCGCGCGGGCATTCCGACGCGCGCATCGCGAAGATCCTCGGCGGGAATTTCCTGCGCGTCTTCGGCGAAGTCTGGGGTTGAGCGGAAGCGCTACACTGTCGCCGCAAACGAGGAGCCGGACATGGCATCGATCTACGATTTCAGCGCGAAGACGATCGACGGCAAGGAGCAGAAGCTCGACGCCTATCGCGGCAAGGCGATGCTCGTCGTCAACGTCGCCTCGAAATGCGGCTTCACGCCGCAGTACGAAGGGCTCGAAGCGCTCTATCGCAAGCTCAAGGACAAGGGCTTCGTCGTACTCGGCTTTCCGTGCGATCAGTTCGGCCATCAGGAGCCCGGCGACGAGGAAGAGATCCGGAATTTCTGCTCGCTGACCTACGACGTGACGTTCCCGATGTTCGCGAAGATCGACGTCAACGGCGCGCATGCGCATCCGCTCTACAAGTATCTCAAGCACGAGGCGAAGGGCCTGCTCGGCAGCGAGGCGATCAAGTGGAACTTCACGAAGTTCCTCGTCGGCAAGGACGGCGCCGTGCTGAGGCGCTACGCGCCGAACGATGCGCCGAAATCGCTCGAAGGCGACGTCGCGGCCGCGCTCTGAGGAATCTGCGAGTGGAGCGGGGCGTGGTGGCCGACGGCGCTCCCGCAACGCGTGCATCGTGGTATATGTGCGCACCCTTCACGAACTCGCTCGCCCGATGTCCGATCCGGCCGACGACTCTTCACGCCCGCTGACGCGCAGCGACGCGCGCACGCTCGTCCTCGCCGCGCTCGGCGGCGCGCTCGAGTATTACGACTTCATCATCTTCGTGTTCTTCACATCGGTGATCGGCGAGCTCTTCTTTCCGCCCGAGACGCCGGACTGGCTGCGCCAGGCGCAGACGTTCGGCCTCTTCGCGGCGGGTTACCTCGCGCGGCCGCTCGGCGGCATCGTCATGGCGCACTTCGGCGATCGCAGCGGACGCAAGCGCATGTTCACGCTGTCGGTGTTCCTGATGGCGATTCCGACGCTGCTGATCGGCTTCCTGCCGACGTATTCGACGATCGGCTACGCGGCACCGCTCGCGCTGCTCGCGCTTCGCATCCTGCAGGGCGCGGCGGTCGGCGGCGAGATTCCGGGCGCATGGACTTTCGTTTCCGAGCACGTGCCCGAGCGCCGCGTCGGCTTCGCCTGCGGCACGCTGACCTCGGGCCTCACGGTCGGCATTCTGCTCGGCTCGCTGATCGCGACGTTCGTCAATCGCACCTGGAATACCGAAGAGGTGCAGGCTTTCGCATGGCGCATTCCGTTCCTCGTCGGCGGCGTGTTCGGCTTTCTCGCGGTGTTCCTGCGGCGCCTGCTCGTCGAGACGCCCGTGTTCGAGGAGATGCGCCGCCGCCGCGCGCTCGTCGAAGGCTTGCCGCTTCGCGTCGTGCTTGCCGGCCACGGCCGCGCGGTCGTGGTGTCGATGCTGCTGACCTGGGTGCTGACCGCGGCGATCGTCGTCGTGATGCTGATGACGCCGACGCTGATCCAGAAGCTTTTCGCGATCGCGCCGGCTGACACGCTCGCTGCGAACAGCCTCGCGACGCTCGGGCTCTCGATCGGCTGCATCGTGTTTGGATGGCTCGCGGACCGTTTCGGCGCCGAGCGTCTCCTGATGCTCGGCTTTGCGGCACTGCTCGCGACGACATACGCGCTCTACTTCGGCCTCGCCCAAAGCACCGCGCATCTCGACGGCCTCTATGCGGCGGCCGGCTTCACGGTCGGCGTCGTCGGCGTGATTCCGGTCGTGCTCGTGCGCGCGTTTCCCGCTCCTGTGCGATTCTCCGGCATCTCGTTCGCCTACAATGTCGCTTACGCGATCTTCGGCGGGTTGACGCCGCTTTTCGTGACGCTCCTCATGAAGGAGCACCCGTTCGCGCCGGCGCATTATGTTGCCGCTCTTTGCGGGCTCGGCATCGTCACGGCCGCCTGGATCGCGGCCACCGCGACGGCGTCGCGAAGACCGCTTGCGCCGGCGGTTTGACGGAAATGAAATGTCCCGGAAACGGGTTCGACACCGAATATAAAAGCTTTTTCGCGCCGGCCGGCTAGGTTGGCGTGTCAAGGGCGTCCTCCACCGGCGCTTTCCTCCCCCAGCACGGAAAGAGGTAATCCCACGATGATGCATTGCGCAATCCCGAAACTTCCGAAGCGTGTCCTTCTGCTCGCTCTGATCGCGGCACCGTCCGCGTTCGCCGTCGGCGTCCGGGGATCGGCGAACCGCGGTCCGGCCTTTGACAGCTTCAAGCCTTCGCAGCCGTCCGTCGGCACCGCCATCTGCACCAGCAACTCGCCGGGCGCCGCCTGCGTCGCGCTGCCGGCTGTCAGCACCTACGACGATCTCACGGAAGGCACGCTCGGCACCGACACCGTGTACAACGGCGTCTCGTATCACGACGTCAACGGCATCGGCGGCGTCTTTCCGGACGGCAGCACGTTCACGGCCGACGACGTCGGCGACGAGCTGATCATCGAGGACTCGACCGATTTCTACGTCGATTTCCCGGATTTCGGCAGCTCGCCGAATACGCTGACGTTCGGCTCGTTCTGGATTCCGGGCCCGAATCTCTCGATCGGCCCGCTCGTGCGCGTGACGATGGATCTCGACGCTCCGGCGAAGCGGGCATCGGTCGATCTCGGCTATTACGAGAACGGTCCGTGGGGCCGCATCGTGATCCACCTCGATGCGCTGAACGGCGATGCGGTCGTCGCGAGCAACACGCTGACGATCGCCGACGGCGGCGGCCGCGACAATCCGACGACGGCGACGCTCGTCGTCAGCGCGAAGTCGTTCACGAGCCTCAAGCTCTACGCGACGTACGAGGATCAGCCGTCGGCGCCGCGCATCCTGGTCGACAATCTCGCGTTGACTGCGGCGAAGTAGTCCTCGCTTTTTCGTCATCCCGGTGCAGCCGGGATCCAGCTGTTGCTGTTCCGAATCTAAGCAAGAAGCTGGATCCCGGCCTGCGCCGGGATGACGTCGTGGCAGGAAGACGATCGCGTGGTCTACGCGCGCGCAGCCGGCGCGCGCACCATCGTGCGCATCAGGTGCTCGATCGCCGACTGCGGATCGGTGCAGCGTCCCGTGTGCACCGGCGAGGTCTGGATCATCGTGCTGCGCGGCGCCGTCAGCCAGTCGAAGCGCTCGCGCCGCGACAGTTTTCCGATCGGTCCCGCGCCTTCGCCGCCGGCGCAGATCGCCGGAATCGTCGCGAGATGCGCGCGCACCGCGACGAGATCGAGCGCAGGATCGATTGCGAAGAGGCGCGCCTCGTCGATCTCGATGCGCGCCTCGAGGAACGATTCGTCCTGGCAGGCGAGGATCACGCCGACGTTGACGAATTCCTCGCGCTCGACGCGCGGCACGACGCGGATCACCGCGTAGTCATAGGTCGCGTGCGCGGGCACGGATCGCCTCCTCGACGAATGCGCGCGGCGCCTCGACGCGCCGCTTGAGCCAGGTCGCGTACGCCTCGCGGTGCGCGCGATGATCGGCGAACGGCGCGTCGCCCGCGAGCCACGTGGCCGGAATCTCGTCGACGACGGCCTCGATCGCACGGTCGTCGAGCTTCGCGGCCAGCGCCGCG
This sequence comes from Rhodanobacteraceae bacterium, assembly GCA_035546695.1. Lineage (GTDB taxonomy): Bacteria > Pseudomonadota > Gammaproteobacteria > Xanthomonadales > Rhodanobacteraceae > Dokdonella_A. The sequence continues at coordinate 6,551 of DASZWL010000418.1, forward strand.
TCGACTTCCGCGAGCCCGCTCGCCTGCGGCAGCAGCACGTGGTCGCGGATCAGCGCGAACGGCGCCGTCGCGCGCGCGAGCCAGTCGTCCCAGGCGTGATGGAAATAGAGCGCCGCGCCGTGATCGATCAGCCACAGCCTGCGATGCCAGACGAGCAGGTTCGCATTGCGCGGCGTGCGATCGACGTTCGTCACGAGCGCGTCGAACCAGACGATCTTCGATGCAAGCTCGGTATCGACGGCTTCGACGACCGGATCGAACGTCATCGCGCCGGGCAGATAGTCGAGCGCGAGATTGAGGCCGGCGCTGGCCTTGATGAGATCCTGGATCTCGGGATCGGGCTCGGTGCGTGCGAGCTCGGCGTCGAGCTCGACGAAGACGATTTCGGGCACCGGAAGGCCCAGCGCCCGCGCGATGCCGCCCGCGACGAGCTCGGCGATCAGCGCCTTCGGACCCTGACCCGCACCGCGGAACTTCAGCACGTACATGCCCTGATCGTCGGCTTCGACGATCGCCGGCAGCGAGCCGCCTTCGCGCAGCGGCGTCACGTAGCGGGTGGCGGTGACGGTTCTCAAGGTCATTCCGGTTGATGCCCGGACAAATGATCGCACGACCCTGCTTCGTCATCCCGGCGAAGGCCGGAGTCCAGCTCCTTCCTGCGAGGTTCCGAAAGCCGGATTACTCGCTGCGCTCGCCCCTTCGGGGCCGTCCTTCGGACGTTCTGCGCGCTACGCGCTTGTCCGGCCTTCGCCGGAATGACGATCTGATCCTGGCGCTGCCGCATAATCGCGCCATGTCCACGCAAAACTACGACGCCATCCTGATCGGCGCCGGCCACAACGGCCTCGTCTGCGCCACGTATCTCGCGAAAGCCGGCTTCAAGGTGCTCGTGCTCGAGCGCCGCGACGTCGTCGGCGGCGCGGCGGTCACCGAGGAGTTCCATCCGGGTTTCCGCAATTCGGTCGCGGCGTACACGGTCTCGCTGCTGCAGCCGAAGGTGATCCGCGATCTCGATCTCGAAGCGCACGGCCTCAAGATCGTCATGCGCAGGCTCAACAACTTCCTGCCGCTGCCGGACGGCCGCTATCTAGCGACCGGCGCGGGGCGGACGCTCGAGGAGATCGCGAAGTTCTCGCGGCGCGACGCCGATCGTTTTGCCGAATACGAGCGTCGCCTCGATGCGATCGCCGATGTACTGCGCGCGCTCGCGCTCGAGCCGCCGCCGAACGTGACCGACGCCGGCTGGCTGAAGGCGCTGCCCGAATTGCTGCGTGCCGGAAAGCTCGGCAGGAAGCTCGCGTCGATCGATACGGCGCTGCGCACCGATCTTCTCGATCTCTTCTCGATCTCCGCGGCGGAATACCTCGAACGCTTCTTCGAGAGCGATCCGATCAAGGCCGTGCTCGGCTTCGACGGCATCGTCGGCAACTACGCGAGCCCGTACACGCCGGGGTCGGCGTACGTGCTGCTGCATCACGTCTTCGGCGAAGTCAACGGCGTCAAAGGCGCGTGGGGCCACTCGATCGGCGGCATGGGCGCGATCACGCAGGCGATGGCGAAGGCGGCGATCACGGCCGGCGTCGAGATCCGCGTCGGCGAAGGCGCGCGCGAGGTCGTCGTCGAACGTACCGGATCGGAGCAGGGCCGCGCGGTCGGCGTCGTCACCGAGAAGAGCGATCTCGTGCACGCGCGCGCGGTCGTCGCGAACGTCAATCCGAAATTGCTTTACGAGCGATTGATCGCGCCTTCGCTGCTGCCGGAGCCGGTGCGCGAGCGCATGGCGAACTGGCGTTGCGGCTCGGGCACGTTCCGCATGAACGTCGCGCTGTCGGAGTTGCCGCGCTTCACGGCGCTGCCG
>DASZWL010000419.1:0-11059 GCA_035546695.1 Rhodanobacteraceae bacterium
CCTGCGCGCTTTCCACGACGCGGTGCTCGCGGAAGGATCGGTGCCGCTGCCGGTGCTGGAGCAACGCATCGATGCGTTCATCGCCGCGCAATCAAAGAAATAGCGCCCGCGGCGCCCCGATAGTTATTTCGCTTTCCCGGCACCTCTGGCACGGGCCTGTCAAAGCGCCTGCTTTGAGCAGCGCGAGTCTCGCTGCTTTGCTGGTGGCGCTGACAGGCAAGGCATGGTTTGGTCTACGTCAGCACCGGCGGCAGTCATGCTGAAGATCCTGGCGAGCATGTCCGGATGCACAGTCGAACCCCGTAGCGACATGGCGGATCACCGCCATGGAATCGAGACATGTCTGCTTGCTATCGCTTTGCTTTCAAAGGTCTCGTAATACTGGCGCTTGCATGCAGCGCGCAGCGGACGACAGCGTTTTCGAATCTCGATCCACCACACATCATGCCCGCAAATCCTGTGGCCGGTGTGCTGGTGTCGGTAAACGTTCGAGGCAGCGAGTGTGATCTCATAGATGATGGCGTTATTTGGCCACCTCCGGTTACACAGCAAGGCAACGTGATCACCATTTTGTTCACCGGTATTAGCGAGGGGGATCCTGAGTTTTGCTATTTTTCCCCTGATCCTCGCACGTATCCTGTTGGCGCGTATCCTGCTGGCTCGTGCACACTCCATGTGGAACGGCGCTATGGCACATTCAGTGGATGGGTAACGGAAACACTGGGCGTTATCCCTTTCATCGTTAGCCGGAGTGCCATCCGCGGTACCTGTCGAAGCGCCTGCTTCGAGCAGTGCAAGTCTCGCCGCTTTGTTGGCGGCTCTAATAGGTATGGCGTGGTTTGGCCTAGGTCCGTACCGTCGGCAATCCGAATATCGAGTTTCCACTACAAGCGTTCTTCTGGAGAGAATCAGTGTGCGTTTCAGGTGCTTCGGAAAGCTGTTGGTTCTGGCGGTCGTGCTCTGCAGTCGATCCGCATTGGCGTATATAGGTCCGCCGTATATCACACCCACCAATCCGACAGTAGGTGAGACAATATTGGTGAACGTCTACAGAGATGAATGCGACGTGCTCAACATCGGTATCGTACCGCCCGTTATCGAGCAGCATGGAACTAACCTCACGCTTCTATCTACAGGGATTCATGAAGGCGATCCAGAATGGTGTCTATATGGCACCGGGGTTGAGACGGTGCCAATCGGGAACTATGAGCCAGGGACTTATGTGCTTGATGTCGAGCGGCGCTACATGACCGTCTTCGGCACATGGGCGCAGGAAACGCTCGGTATCATTCCTTTCAAGGTAGCCGGAGTTCCGCCCGTGGTGCCGGCCGAGGCGCCAGCCTCAGGCAACGCAAGTCTCGCCGCTTTGCTGGTGGCTCTGACGGGCATGGCATGGCTTGCCTTGCGTCAACGTTCGCGGCAGTCACGCTAAAGATCCCCGAACGAACATTGCTGCAAGCGCACACAAAGTGCAGCAACGAATGTGTCCGGATGCACGGTCGAACCTCGTAGTGCCATGGCGGATCACCACCATGGAGTCGAGACATGCATGTTCGTCGTCGTCGCGCTTTCGTAGGTCTCGCGGTGTTGGCGTTTGCATTCTGCGCGCCGCCTGTATGGGCATTTCTCGATCCGCCGTATGTCACTCCAGCGAATCCGACGGCCGGGAATTCGATTTCCGTGAGTATCCATTATGGCGGAGGATGTGATCTCGTCGACTATGGCATTAACTGGCCACCGCCTGTCACACAACAGGGAAATGCGATAACGATTCTTTTCACAGGCATTCATGAGGGGGATCCGGAGTGGTGTTATTACGGCGAGGGCACAGTCACCTATCCTGTAGGAGAGTTTTCTGCTGGATCCTACACGCTGGATGTCGAGCGCCGTTATGCAACCGTCTTCGGCACGTGGACGCAGGAAACGCTCGGCATCATTCCTTTTACGGTAGCCGGAGCGCCACCCGCGGTGCCGGTCGAAGCGCCCGCCTCAGGCAACGCAAGTCTCGCCGCTTTGTTGGTGGCTCTGACAGGCATGGCGTGGCTTGCATTGCGTCAACGTTCGTGACAGTCACGCTAAAGATTCCTGAGAGGAACATTGCTGCATTCGCACACAAAGTTCAGCAATAAATAAGTCCGGATGCACTGTTGAACCTCGTAGTGCCATGGCGGATCACCGTCATGGAGTCGAGCGATGTTCATACGCGTCTGTGCTGCATCCGTTCTGTTCCTCGTATTCGTTCTCTCCGCGATTCCCGCGCCAGCGCAAGATATCCTTCCCGATCAGACCATCGCCGTGCTCGTGAGCACAGCGCCGGGTGCGCCGAGCGCTGATGATCTCGTCGAGTACTATCGCAACCCGAACATTTCTCCTCCGCCGCTGCAGAGTCTCGCCGTCGGCAATCCTCTGAAGATCGCCTATCTGATGCCGGTACGCGCGCAGGGCGATTTCCTCGCGAACCTCGAAGCGCATCCGGATTCGGTGCGCGCGCAGCTCGAGCGCTACGTCGTCGTGATCTATCCGGCAGGTATTGATATGTCGGTGCCGCTCGCGGCACTGCGGGCCGATCCGTTTGTGCTCGCCGCGTATCCGCCGCCACCGACGGAGTTTTCGACACCACCCACAACGGTATCGTCCGATGCGCCGCCGTGGACGCCAGAAACCCCCTCGATCGATCCGCAGTACGGGCGCACCGATATGAACGTCGATGTCGCGTGGCAGATGGCCGGCGGCTATGCGCTGATCGCGGATATCGACTCAGGCTTATACGAGAAGCACGCAGCGCTCCAGCAGTTCAGCGCCGCCGGTCATTACGTTGGCGGCGGATTCGTGCCCGTTCATTCGCTGGATATCAGTCTGACGGGTATCGTCGATCCGCCGCAGAACAGCAACGACGTCGACGAGCGGCGACCCATGCCTGTGACCGACTCCGCGTGTAATCCCGACCCGCAAAATCATCCTGACATGCAACCCACCGTTGCTGGACATGGCACTCACGTGGCGGGCTTGATAGGCGCCAATGGCAGTGCAGGCTTGGGCGTCCAAGGCACCTGCAAGCATTGCTCGATCGCGATGTGGAAGACTGCGCCTGCTGCATGTCGCCCGGATACTGGCAAGGTCATCCTTGGCAGCAACTACGAAGCCCAAGCCGCAGCCTTGGGCTTCGCCTCGGAGACGGGAGTGGTCGTCGCGAATATGAGTTTCGGTGCCCCCACCGCAGCCGACGGTCCGGTCCCCAATCACTGCCAGATCTACATCAACGATCCGCTATGCCTTGCGATCACGCATGCGCACAACCGCGACGTCGCGATGACCGCCTCCTCCGGCAACGGCCGCACGCAGCTCGACTTCCCCGCCGCCGATTCGCGCACGATCGCCGTCGGCGGCTTCCAGCAGAACCTCGCAATCTGGGATCTGTGGCCGAACTGCCCGCAGGGCTACGGTCTCACGCAGTGCGGCAGCAATTTCACGACCGAGGCGATCGGCGCCAAGCAGGAGCTGGTCGCTTCCGCGCAATCGGTGCTGTCGACGACGTATCCCGGCTACAACTGGAACCCCGATCTCAAGTGCGGTGATGGCTTTCCCGGGCCGAGCTTCGGCAACGGCACCGGCTGGTGCACCGGCACCTCGATGTCCGCGCCGCAGGTCGCCGGCGTGCTCGGCATCCTGCGATCGATCAATCCGCTGGTCCATGTCGGCGCCGATCCTTCGGTCGCCGGTACGCTGCGTCGCGTGCTCGCTGAAAGCACGTACGAGGCGCTCGCGAACCAGAGCTGGGATTCCTATCTCGGCTACGGCCGCCCCGATGCCGCGGCCGCCGTGCGCAGGATGCTCGGCAAGGTCGCCGGCGCGACGGCACGCAATCGCGTAACGCCGCTGTTCCGTCTCTTCAGCGTCGGCGCGAAGGATTACGCCGACACGACTTCGCCGCAGATGGCGATCGGCATGATGATCAACACGACGCATGCGTGGAAGCCCGATACCGCCGCGGCGCTCGTGCCGAACTATGCCGCTTTCCCGCAGGATCCGGACGGCGGTCCGCAACCGCCGCCGCGCGCGGCTGCGTACGTGCTGACGACCGAATACCGGCCGCGTGCCGAATGGCCGGCGCTCGTTCCTCTCTATCTGATGGACAAGGATCTGCCCGGCACGCGCGACGTCGACGATTTCATGCTGGTGACGACGACGGCCGACATCGACTACGCGCATGCCCACGGCTACAACCTGCGCGCGATCCAGGGTTACGTCTACGCGCCGTGCACGCCGGAGCCGGGCTGCATGCCGCCGGGTGCCGAGAAGTTCTACCGCGCGTGCAACACAGCGGCGACCGATTGCGCGACGTTCCTCGAAAGCGAAACCGCTGCGTTCGCGGCGAAGGGCTACGCGGCGACGTTTCCGCCGATCGCCGGTACGAAGACGCTGCTCGGTTACGCGTATCCCGCGACCGACACGGACGGCGACGGATTGCCGGACGGCTTCGAATACGTCGCCGGCACGAGCCCGACGCGCGCGGACTCGGATGGCGACGCGCTCTCGGACGCCTACGAATATCCGATGGTCGGCGTGCCGTTCGGCGATCCTTGCGCCGGCGGCGTCGGTGCGCGCTATTGCGGGGCCGACGTGATCTTCAGCGATGGATTCGATTTCCCGTAGGACGCCGAACCGCGCAATGGCGAAAACGCATGCGCTGACCGCGCGTCACTCGCGTGTCGCGATCTCGTCGTAGCCGCGATTCAGAAACTCGATCAGACAGAACCCGTGGCCGAACGGATCGGCGAGCGTCGCGATGCGTCCCCAGCGCGCGGTGCGCACATCGCCTTCGCGCGCGGCGCCGGCGCGTTCGGCGCGTTCGAGCGCTGCGTCGAGATCGGCCACGACGAAATCGAGATGCACCGGAGTCCAGTGGCGACTGTAATCTCGAGCCGCGTCGATCGCATCGCCGGCGCGGCTGCCCGCGGGTTTGCGCAGGAGATAGATCGGTGTGTTCGCGCCGACGAGCTCGACGCCATCGTCGCCGAAGCGACGCGCCGGTTTCAGATCCAGCGCTCCGCAATAGAACGCTTCGGCGCGCGCGAGATCGTCGACGTCGATGTTGACGAGCAGCGTCATCGATGCGCCGGCGACTCCGGCACGGGCGATGTCGGCGCTTCCGATGGCTTCGGCCTCGGTTTCGCCGGCGTCGGTTTCGCCGGCTTTGCCTTCGCGGCGGAAGCATCGCCGGTTGTCGAATCGGATTTCGCGCGCGTCGCTGCCGCGGCGCCACCGGTCTCGATCTCCGCTTTCAGCTCGTCGACGCGTGCCGCGATGTCGGCATCTTCGGCGGCATCTTTCGCCGCCGACGCGGCGGCGGCCGCGGCGGCTTTCTCTTCCGGCGGCGGCTCGGGATTGCCGGTCGCGATGTAACGGCGCAGCCGCTCGACCTGCGCGCCGAGCACTTCGTCGACGCTCGGCGCGATCTGATCGAGCCCGCTCGCGTTCGAGCCGTTGACGCGGTATTCGACCGTCAGCGTCGTCGCGCTGTCCTCGTTCCTGAGCCAGAACGTCAGCACGCCGTTCAGCGCGCGCTCCTGCAGCGGACCCAGCGCCGTGCGAAAGCGCAGCATCTTGCCCGGCATCGCCATCAGCACTTCACCGTGCTCGACGCTGCCATCTTTCCACTTCTCGCAGAAGCAGCCGCCGGCTTCGGGGCGAATCGAGAGGTTCGCCGATTTCCCGGAGTACGTATGCTCGCTGTCCCACCAGCGGCCGATCTGCACGATGTCGGCGTAGGCTTTCGCCGTCGACGTCGCCAGCGCGCCTTGATAGGAGAGGAAGAACGCATCGGCGGTCGATTCCTTGACCTCGGCGCCGGCCGCCGGCGCGAACGCGACGAGAGCGAGCGCGATCGGGAGACGCCGCATCGGATGATGTCTACGAGAATTCATGCCGGTCTTCGAGGCGCTCGCGACGGAAAAGTTCGACGCGCGCGGTTCAGACGTCGCCGTCTTTCGACCAACCTTCGCCGGTTCCGCGATGCATCACGCGATCGCCGGCGAGCACCTCGCCGGCCGGGATCGACGGCTGCTCGGCGAGCTCACGGTAGATCGGCAGGAAATCGGGATAGGTCGCCTGCATCAGCTCATCGAAACTGTCGATGACGAAATACGTCTTCTGGTACGTGTCGATGCGATAGCGCGTCTGCATGATGCGCTTCAGGTCGAAGCCGATGCGATTCGGCGCCGGCGATTCGAGGCAGTGGATCGATTCGCCCTTCGAGCTCACGATGCCCGACCCGTAGATGCGAAGCCCGTCGTCCTCGCGGATCAGGCCGAATTCGACCGTGTACCAGTAGAGGCGCGTCAGGTTCACGAGCGCCTCGCCGCCGATGCCGTGCGCGCGCACGCCGCCTTTTCCGTACGCCTGCATGTAGTCGGCGAAGACCGGATTCAGCAGCAGCGGCACGTGGCCGAAGAGATCGTGGAAGAGATCGGGCTCGGCGATGTAGTCGATCTGCTCGGGCTTGCGGATCCACCACGTCACCGGAAAGCGGCGGTTCGCGAGGTGATCGAAGAACGTCAGCTCCGGCAGGAGGCCTTCGACGCCGACGAGCCGCCAGCCGGTCGCCTTCGCGAGCACTTCGTTGAGATCGTCGAAGCGCGGGATCGCGTCCGGCGTCATACCGAAGCGCTGCTGGTTTTCGATGAATTCGCGACAGGCGCGTCCGGCGAGGATCTCGCGCTGGCGGCGGAACAGCGTCGCCCACGTCGCATGATCGTCGCTCGTGTACGTCGACCACGGCTGATCGACGACGGCGGTCGTGTAGACGGGCACGTAGCCCTTGTCGGTCTGGAGATGTTCGACGCGTTGCGGCGTGTTCACGGTTCTCCTCCCGTCGTCCGGCTCGTGTTGCGCGCGGCGATCGTGCTCGCGAAAGACGCGAAGCGCGTGTGCGCGCCGATGAAAACGATTGGGTCTTTGATCATGAAATCGAAGCTTACAGCGGTTGGCGTGCGACTGCCGTTACGGGCATGTCAATGAACGTTCGTCGGCGGCATCTCGTCGTTGCTGCGCCGCACGAAGCGGACCACGTTCGTGCCGCCGACGCTGGCTGAACCGCTCCGCGGACCGTCCCAGAGCACCGGCACGTCGTCCGGACGCGGCGGCTCGAGCTCGTCGTCGATGGGTTCGATGTCGGGCTCGTCCTCCCAGCTGTAGCGCTTGCGCGGCGGCGCGGGATCGAGACGGTACAGGAGGAACGCCGCGAGCACGCCGGTCACGGCGCCGGCGAGGTGATACTCGAAGCTGACGTTCGCCTCGCGCGGCAGCACGCCGAGCAGCATGCTGCCGTAGAGAAAGAAGACGACGAGCGACGTCACGATGGCGAGCCGGTCGCGGCGCAAAAGTCCCATGACGAACAGGAACAGCATCAGCCCGTTCGCGATGCCGCTCGCGCCGACGTGCACGGACGGCCGCGCGAACAGCCAGACGCCGAGCCCGGACAGGAGCCAGATCATCGGAATCGCCCAGCGCGCGCCGAGCGGATAGCAGTAGAGCGTCAACGTGACGAGCACCGCGAGCGGCAGCGTGTTCGACATCAGGTGCTCGAACGACGCATGCGCGAGCGGCGCGGTCAGGATCCCGATGAGGCCGCCGGGCTCGCGCGGCACGATGCCGAGATCGCCGAGCGACCAGCCGAGGAGCTGCGTCGCGATCCACGCGATCCAGACGCCGGCGACGAGCGCGAGCGCGCCGAGCACGGCGTAGCGCACGCGCTTGCGGTCGCGATCGACCGTCGTCGGCGTCGGCTCGGGTTGCAGGGGCACGTGAACCATCCGTCGAGGATTGGGCCCGGTCCCGCGCTTGCAAGGCCCCCGCCCCGCCCGCTCGTGGAAAATTGCAAGATGACCTGTCCGCACGGCAGCGCCGTCCAGTAGCATGGCCGCGAGCCGGCCGCTTCGAGGAACGCGTTTGCCGGCGGGCTGGGGGATGCGGATATCGTCGATGCGCGCGAGCGCGCCGTCTCCCTTCGTGACCGGCGCCGGCGGATCGCATGCATTTCGACATCCTGACCGCAATGCTCGTGACGTCGGCGCTGACGCTCGCCGTCGGTGCGAGCCTCGCCGTCGCCGTGTCGCGTTATCCCGACCGGCTGCGGCACGCGATGCACATCTGGATCGGCGGCCTCCTGCTGCAGATTCCGGTGTTCCTGATGTTCGGACTCGTCGGCGCGCTGCCGGGCGTCGCCGCCGTCGTGATCGCGAATCTCCTGTTCGCATTCGCGTACGCCGAGATGGGACGCGCCGTGCGCGTCTTCGCCGGCGGCAATGCGCGTGCGAGCCGCGTCGAGATCGCGCTGATCGTCGCGCTGACGCTGATCCCGATCGTGTTCGGCTACGCCTGGCCCGATCCGCGCTGGCGACTTGCGCTCGGCGCGCCGCTGCTCGCGTGGCTCAGCCTTTCCGTCGCGCGGTCGATCCTCGCGCGCGACGGCGAGCTGCACGCGGCCGACTATCTCACCGGCGGCCTCTTCATCCTGAGCGCGCTGCCGATGCTGCTGCGCGCCGCGATCGAGATGGCCGGGCCCGCGATCGATCTCGACGCGGCCCGCTCGCTCGGGCGCAACCTGTTTTTCCTGATGGGATCGGCACTGCCGCTGATCGGCACGATCGGATTCCTCCTGATGTGCAACGACCGCATGAACGAGGAGCTCGCGCGCCTCGCGATGCGCGATCCGCTGACCGGCGTCTTCAATCGCCGCACGTTCGAGGAGCGCGCCGAGCGCGTGATCGCCGACGCCGTGCGGGGCATCGCGCCGCTGTCGCTGCTCGCGGTCGACCTCGATCACTTCAAGCACGTCAACGACGAGCTCGGACATGCCGGCGGCGACGAGGCGCTGAAGCTCGTCGTCGCGCTGATGCAGGAAGTGCTGGCCGACGGGCAGATCCTCTGCCGCATCGGCGGAGAGGAATTTGCCGTGTTATTGCCGGGCGCCGACGAAGACGAAGCGAGCGAGGTCGCCGAGCGCCTGCGCCGCCATCTCGAACGCTCGCCGGTGCACGTCGAAGGGCGGCTGCTCCATCTCAGGATCTCGGTCGGCGTCGCGACGTTCGGAGCGCTTCATGACACGTTGCCGACGCTGCTGAAGGCCGCCGATCGCGCGCTCTATGCGGCCAAGCGCGCCGGACGCAACTGCGTGACGACGAGCGCATCGCTCGCCGAGGTCGTCGGTTAGATCTCGCGGTTCGCGCGCGGCGGAATCCGGAGGCTCGCGAGCATCGACGCGCCGATCAGCAGTGCGACGATGCCGAGAGCGAGGCCGATCGGAATCTTCCAGACGTCGACGATCAGCATCTTCGTGCCGATGAAGAGCAGCACGGCCGCGAGCCCGTAGTTCAAGAGATGGAAACGCGCCGCGGCGCCTTCTAGCATGAAGAACATCGCGCGAAGGCCGAGCACGGCGAAGACGTTCGAGGTCAGCACGACGAAGGGATCCTCGGTGACCGCGAAGATCGCCGGGATCGAATCGACCGCGAAGATGACGTCGGTGACCGCGATCAGCACCATGACGACGAAGAGCGGCGTGTAGAGACGCTTGCCGCCTTCGACGATACTGAGCGCGGCGCCGCTGAAACGGCGCGTCAGCGGAAGATGGCGCTGGATCAGGCGCAGGGCCGGATTCGATTCGAGATCGGGCTCGTCGTTCGCGTGGCGCAGCATCTTGATGCCGGTGAACACGAGGAAGAACCCGAACAGGTACAGGATCCAGTGGAACCGAGCGACGAGCGCCGCGCCGATGAAGATCAGGATCGCGCGCAGCAGGATCGCGCCGAGAACGCCGAGCATCAGCGCGCGCCGTCGCTGCTCGGCCGGCACCGCGAAATAGTTGAAGATCATCAGGAACACGAAGATGTTGTCGATGGCGAGCGATTTCTCGACGACGTAGCCGGTCAGGAACTCGAGGCCGACTTCGTTCGCGATCGCGCGGCCCGAGTGCGCGTCGAGCCACCACCAGAGCCCGAGATCGAACGCGAGCGCGAGCGATATCCACGCGATGCTCCAGACCAGCGCCTCGCGGAACGCGACGCGATGCGGACCCCCAGAACGCAGGACCAGGAAATCGACCGCAAGGGCCGCGATCACGACGGCGACGAACGCCGCCCACAGGCCCGGTGTTCCGATCGTATGCATGCAGCGCTCTCCGAAAACGCGAAACCCCGTGAGCCGGCGGCGCACGGGGCCCGTTTTCGGGGCGCACCTTCGCCGTGACCGGCGAAGGTCTCGCTCGCAGGACCATTTGCATGGCCTGCCCACCGGACCGGAGCCTTGCGGCTCGTGCTGACGATCGCGGCGGCGGGAGCTACTCCCCTTCTGTGGGCGCCAAACTAGCGGTCCCGACCTTTGTTGGCAATAGGGTGGGCCTTGGCCCACCGACGGACGACAGCCATAGGGTGGGCCCTGGCCCACCGATGAACCGCACCGACGAAAAGACGGTGGGCCGAGGCCCACCCTATAAAATGCGTCGATGAAATCCGAGAACGCGGCTTCCCTCCCCGTCATCCAGCTCAAGACCGAGCGCCGTTCGACGCATCCCTGGATCTTTCAGAAGATGGTCGAGAAACCGGCCGTGAAGCCGAAGCCCGGCAGCATCGTCGACATCGTCGATCGCGAGGGAAACTTCGCGGGGCGTGGCTTCTACAACGGTCACTCGCGCATCGCGCTGCGCGTGCTGACGGCCGATCCCGCCGAACACGTCGATGAGGCATTCTTCGCGCGGAAGATCGCCGAGGCGGTATCGCTGCGACGCGATGTCCTGAAACTCGATGCGGTCACCGACGCGTATCGCCTGATCCATTCCGAAGGCGATGGGCTTTCGGGACTCGTCGTCGACCGCTTCGCCGGCACGCTCGTCGTCGAGTATTTCTCGGCCGGCATGTTCCGTCAGCGCGATCTGATCCGCCGTGTGCTGCTGGAGCATTTCCCGAACTCGGACGTCTATTCGTTCGCCGAGGAGCACGTGCAGAAGCAGGAAAGCTTCGACTTCAGCGCGCCCGCTGCGCCGGCGCCGACCGTGATCCACGAG
>DASZWL010000420.1:0-1799 GCA_035546695.1 Rhodanobacteraceae bacterium
GACGTCGACGCCGTCGGAATCGACGTACTGGTCGATGCGCCCGTCCGAATCGCAGGTGAGATCGGCGATGACGCCGCGCCGGTCCGGCGCGCGGTCGAGGCCCGCGATCGGCACGATCGGGAACACCTGGTCGATCGCCCAGACGTCCGGCACCGATTCGAACACCGAGAAATTGACGAAATACTTGTCGACGAGCTTCTGGTTCAGCTCGTCGATGACCTGCCGGTGCGGCGGCTCGTCGGCCTTGAGGCGCGGGCGCACGGCGTTGAGGATCGCGTAGTAGAGATCGTCGAGCCGCGCACGATCGGCGAGGCCGAGCTGGCCGAGCGCGTAGAGCTGATGTCCCTCGGCGAGACGATATTGCGCCTCGTGATAGAGCTCGGTCGGCGGACGTGATTCGATCTCGTCGTGGATCTCGCGCAGATGCCGCAGCACGAGCGGCTCGTCCTCGCGCGGCTTCGGGATGCGCCCTTGCGGAGCTTCCTCGACTTCGCTGACGTTGACGACGAGCACCGCGTGATGCGCCGTCATCGCGCGGCCCGATTCGGTCAGGACGCGCGGCGGCTTGAAGCCGAATTCCTCGACGGCTTCGGCGAGCGGCTGCACGATCGTCGAGGCGTACTGCTCGAGGCTGTAGTTGATCGAGCAGTCCGAGCGCGAGCGCGTGCCTTCGTAGTCGACGCCGAGCCCGCCGCCGACGTCGAGGTAGTCGATCGTGACGCCGGCCTTCTCGAGCTCGACGACGTAGCGCACGGCTTCGCGCATGCCGCCGGCGATGTCTCGCACGTTCGACATCTGCGAGCCCATGTGGAAATGCAGAAGCCGCAGCGTGTGCAGCAGCGTCGCGCCGCGAAGGCTCGCGAGAAGATCGAGCAGCTGGCGCGGCGTCAGGCCGAACTTGCCCTTGTCGCCGCCGGTGTTCTGCCACTTGCCTGCGCCGAGGCTCGCGAGGCGCATGCGCACGCCGAGCAGCGGCTCGACGCCGAGCGCGGCCGCTTCCTCGATCACGTGCTGAAGCTCGCTCGGCTTCTCGATGACGATGTAGAGCTCTAGCCCGAGCTTGCGTCCGATCAGCGCGAGGCGTACGTATTCGCGATCCTTGTAGCCGTTGCAGACGACGATGCTGCCCGGCTTCGCGAGCGCGAGCACGGCCATCAGCTCAGGCTTGGATCCCGCTTCGAGACCGAAGCCGTCCGCGCCGCTCGCGGCGAGCTCGCCGGCGACGCCCTTCTGCTGGTTCACCTTGATCGGATAGATCGCCGTGTAGCCGCCGGGATAATCCCACTCGCGCATCGCGTTCGCGAACGCGGCCTGGAGGCGCGCGAGACGGTCGCGCAGGATGTCGCTGAAGCGGACCAGCAGCGGCAGCCGCGAGCCGTTCGCCTGCGCCGCCGCGACGATGTCCGGCAGCGCGATCGCCGGGCCGTCGGCACGGCGCGGGCGCACGAGCAACGCACCGTCGTCGCCGACGTCGAAGTAGCCTTCGCCCCAGTTCGGGACCGACCACGTGCGGCGCGCGTCGGCGATGGTCCAGCGTTCTTTCGTCACGTCGGTTTTCCGGTGCGCGGTGAGCGGCTCGGTATTGTAGCGAGCCCTGTTGCGCGTGCGTGTCCGTGACAGACGGAACCGGTACAATCCGCGGCCAGATCCGCCGCAGGAAGACGCGATGCCCGCCGAGACTAAACCCGCCGATCACGACTGGTTCACCGAGCGGCACGCGCACTCGGGCTCGTCGATCGGATTTCGCGTCAAGGCGCGCCTCCATGCCGAGAAGACGCCGTATCAGACGATCGAGATCT
>DASZWL010000421.1:0-1758 GCA_035546695.1 Rhodanobacteraceae bacterium
AGCCGCGTAGAGACTCATCGACGCCGGCTTGCCATCGGCGAGCGAAGGCACCGGCAGGCGAAAGCGCGGCTGGGTCACGGTGTATGCGTTCGATGCGAGCTTCGTGCCTTTCGCATCGAGCCAGTCGACGACGAGATGGCCCGCGAAACGCGTGCCGAGATCGACCGCGACGCCGGGATTCCAGCGATCCGCGTCGAACGCGAGCCGCGCGGCATCGTGCGGACGTTCGAGCACGACGGCGGGATCGCCGAGCAGGTTGTACATCTCGACGAGCGTGCGGCTCGGTTCGGTCGCCTTCGCGCGCACGATCGCCTCGCCGATCGTCGCGCCGGGCTTCAGGAGCTCGTCGATGACCTTGCGGCTGTACGTCGCCGACGGCGAGTTGCGCCACGACGCGGCGAACACGGCGATCGCGCCCTTGTCTGGCTCGCGGAGGAAGCGCTCGCCGATCGAATCCTCGGTCGGATTGTCGAACGGCGCGGAATAGCACGTCATCGACAGCACCATCGGCAGGCGGCTCGCATTCGTCAGCGAATCGACGTCCTTCAGCGTGAAGAGGTCGTTGTTCTTGCGCAAATCCGGCGGTCCCGTGCGCCAGATGTAGCGTCCGCCGTGGCCGATGAAGTGCACGATCAGGCGGCCGTCGTCGATGCCGTTGCGGATCGCGTTCTGGTGCGCGACGTTCTCCGAGACCGCGGGATCGGCATAGACCTTGTCGGCGAGGAAGCCCTGCTTGCCGAGCGCGCTCGCGATCTCGTTCGAGGCGCTCTTGAAGCCTTCCATCTCGTCGGTGATGAACATGACGTCGCGTCGCCACGCACCGAGCTGCGGCTCTGAAAGATAGTTGATCGTCTTGTCGACGATCGCCTTCACTTCCTCGGGCTCGACGACCGGAAAGCGTCCGACGGCGACGACCGGATGCCAGTCGATGCCGACCGAGCCGAACCAGTTGTCGCTCGCGGACTGGCCTTCGGGCGAGGGAAACTGCCAGGTCGGAATCAGATTGCGGTCGGCGAGCTTCTTCGGCGCGTTCTCGTATTTCTCGCCCGGCACCGCGCCAAAATGGTTCGGATAGAGCAGCTCGAGGTGCGTCCACTTCGCGTAGTTGAGATCGTTATACGTGTCGTGGCGGATGTCGAAGCTCGCATCGCCGACGAGCAGCAGGAAACGCGGCTGCGGCGCCGGCCATTCGTGCCAGGCCCGGTCGACGAGATTGCGGATCGCGCGCGGATGCGTGATGCCGAAGTTGAATTCGTCGTAGACGTCGTTGACGTCGAGGATCGCGACCTTGAGCCCGCGCTTCTCGTGGAACTCGGCGAGCGGCTTGATCGCGTCGATCAGCTTCGGATGCGCGACGATGAGGTAATCGTACGGTTGCGAAGGATGCGTCCAGTCCGTCGACGCGACCGGACGCAGGCCGGTCGGCTTCGCGAGCGCGTCGTCGAGCGCGGGAAAGAGCTCGACGCCGGCTGCGCCCGATGCGAACGCATAGCGGTTGGCGCCGAGCGCGCGTCCGACGCGGCGCTTGCCGTCGCTTCCGTAGAGAACCGGCGTGCCGCTGCCGCGCCACGAAAGCTCCGGCGCGCCGTCGCTTGCGAGCGAAAACGGCAGCACGCCCGCGTCGAGATCGCCGGCGAGCGCGTAGCGTGCCTCGATCCAGTTGAACATCACGACGTCGATCGCATCGACCTTCGCGTCCCACGGCGTCGCGCGCTTGGGAACCGAGAGTGTCAGCGTGTTCTCGCGCGCCTTCAGCGC
>DASZWL010000422.1:0-2394 GCA_035546695.1 Rhodanobacteraceae bacterium
CCGAAGGAAACTCGCGTGCGCCGATGCCCGGCGATTCGGCGAGCACGTCGGCGAGCGAGAAATGCAGCGCGGCCTGTTGTTGCGGCTTCGCGTTGCGATACCACGCATCGAGCGCGGCAGCCGTGTGGATGCTTTCGGGCAACTTGCCGGCGAAGAACGCCGCGAGCGCGTCCTCGTCGCGGACGAGGCCGCTCCGCCTTCGCTTCGCTTCGAGCTCGCGCGCCTCGGCGAGCAAGCGTGCGTTCGCGCGCACGAAATCGGAGCGCGCGTCGATCTCGCCGCGAGCGAGCGCTTCCCGCACGAAGGTTTCGTGCGCGAGTTTCGGGTCCTGAGCGCCGAACGTCACCGGCCGCTTCTCGACGAGCGTGAGGCCGAACAGCGTGACCTGCTCGAACGCGACGACCGCGCCGCGCTTTCGCGACCAGTGCACGTCGCGCCAGCTCCTGCGCACGAGATGTGCGGCCTGCTGCTCGATCCAGTGCGGCTCGATGCGCGCGCAGAGCATTCCGTAGACTTTTTGCAGATCGAGGATCTGTCCCGCGAGCACCCACGGCGGCGGCGATTTCGCGAGCGAGGAGCCCGGAAAGATCGTGAAGCTACGCTCGCGCGTGCTGCGATAGGTGCCGCGCTCGGTCTTCATGCCGACCTGCGTCGGCCAGCCGGATAGCAGGCAGCGGTGCACCGCCTCGTAGCGATCCGCCGCCAAGCCCTCACCTTCCGCTCTGAAGCCCTCCCCTTCAAGGGGAGGGTTTGGGTGGGGATGGTGTTGATTCTGCGTCCCACGGCGCTGTGCATCCGAACGCGACGCCGACACCATCCCCTCCCCCGCCCTCCCCTGGAAGGGGAGGGAGTCGCGTTGCGATCTGCTCGCGGGATTCGCTCGTGCGTTCGCCGGAGCCGGCACCTTGTCGAGCGCCCACTTCAACTCATCCGTCACGAGCAACAGCAATTGCCGATGCAGCTCGCGCCATTCGCGCATGCGCAGGAACGACAGGAAATGCTCCTCACACCACGCACGCAGCTTCGACTGCGTCAGCTCTTCGTGCGCTGTCGTGTACGCAGTCCAGAGCTTCAGCACGCCCGCGAAATCCGACTTCGGATCGACGAACGCCGCATGCGCCTGATCGGCCGCCTGCCGCGCATCGGCGGGCCGCTCGCGCGGATCCTGGATGCTGAGGAATGCGACTAGCACGAGCATCTCGCGCAGCACACCGCGCGATTCGGCTTCGACGAGCATTCGGCCGAGCGCGACGTCGATCGGCAGTCGCGCCAAAAGACGCCCCGTTTTCGTGAGCTGTTGTCGGGAAGTGCGGCCACGGACGGCCGCTTCTTGATTTTCCGCGATCACGGACGATCGCACAGGTTCAATTGCGCCGATTTCGGCGAGGCGTCGATAACCGTCGCCGATCGCGCGCTCCGAAGGCGCCTCGACGAACGGAAACTCCGCGACGTCGCCGAGCTTCAGCGCGAGCATGCGCAGGATCACGCCCGCGAGCGACGAGCGCAGGATCTCGGGATCGGTGTAGCGCGGACGTTGCAGGTAATCGTCCTCGCCATAGAGGCGATAGCAGACGCCAGGCCCGACGCGCCCGCAACGTCCCTTGCGCTGATCGGCCGCGGCTTGCGAGATCGGCTCGATGTGCAAGCGCTCGAGCTGGTTGCGCTGGCTGTAGCGCTTGACGCGCGCGGTGCCGGTGTCGATCACGTAACGGATGCGCGGCACGGTCAGCGAGGTTTCGGCGACGTTCGTCGCGAGCACGATGCGACGCTGCGGCCCCGGCCGGAACACGCGATCCTGCTCGGCGGCCGAGAGCCGCGCGTAGAGCGCGAGCACTTCGGTTTCGCGATATTTGCGACGCGAGAGCGCGAGATGCGCATCGCGGATCTCGCGCTCTCCCGGCAGGAACACGAGCACGTCGCCGCGCGGATCGCGCACTGTGATCTCGTCGGCGGCGGCGACGATCTGCTCGGTCACGCTCGTCTCGCCGCGCTCGGGCGGCGCACGCCATTCGACATCGACCGGATACGCGCGGCCCTCGACCTCGACGATCGGCGCGCCGCCGAAATGCTCGGCGAAGCGCGCGGTGTCAATCGTCGCCGACGTCACGATGATTTTGAGATCGCGCCGCTTCGCAAGCAGGCGCTTCAGATAACCGAGCAGGAAATCGATGTTGAGGCTGCGCTCGTGCGCCTCGTCGAGGATGATCGTGTCGTAGCTCGAGAGCCACGGATCGGATTGCGTCTCGGCGAGCAGGATGCCGTCGGTCATGAACTTGATCAGCGACGCATCGGACACCTGATCGGCGAAGCGCACCTGGAATCCGACGAGATCGCCGACGCTCGTGCCGAGCTCGCTCGCGACGCGACGCGCGACCGCACGCGCCGCGATGCGCC
>DASZWL010000423.1:0-1595 GCA_035546695.1 Rhodanobacteraceae bacterium
CGGGGACCCGGTGCCTTCGTTTGCCGCGTCAAAAAGTCGCTGGGTCCGCGCCTGCGCGGGGACGACGATGATGGGAATTCACTTCATACGTTTCGAGGCCAGATCAGCATCGCATCCCCATACGAGAAAAAGCGATAGCGCTGCTCGACCGCATGCCGGTACGCCGCCAGCATCCGCTCTCGTCCCGCGAACGCCGAGACCAGCATCAGGAGCGTCGATTCCGGCAGATGGAAATTCGTGATCAGCGCATCGACGCTCGCGATGCGATAGCCCGGGAAGATGAAGATCTGCGTCTCGCCCGCGAACGGCGCGAGCGCGCCGTCGCGCATCGCGGTCTCAAGCGCGCGCACGACCGTCGTCCCGACCGCGACGACGCGCCCGCCGCGCTCGCGCGTCCTGCGGATCTTCTCGACGAGCCCCGCGCCGACGTTGAGCCATTCGCGATGCATGACGTGATCTTCGATCCGCTCGGCGCGCACCGGCTGGAACGTGCCGGCGCCAACGTGCAGCGTCACGTAACCCGAATCGACGCCGCGCTCGCGCAACGCATCGAGTAGCGGCGCGTCGAAATGGAGCCCGGCCGTCGGCGCCGCGACGGCGCCGGGCTCGCGCGCGAAGACGGTCTGATAACGCTCTTCGTCGACCTTGCCGGCATCGCGAGCGATGTACGGCGGCAGCGGCATGCGGCCGAGGCGCAGCAAGCGCTTCTCGATCGGCTCGTCGGCATCGAAGCGGAGCACGAAGAATTCGCCGTCGCGTCCCAGCACCGTCGCCGCGCTGCCGTCGGCGAGCACGATGCGTCCGCCCGCCTTCGGCTTCTTGCTGACGCCGAGTTGCACGCGCGCCTCGTGCGCGCCGGTGATGCGCTCGATCAGGATCTCGACCGCGCCGCCGGTGTCCTTGCGCCCGAAAAGGCGCGCCGGCAGCACGCGCGTGTCGTTGAAGACGAGGAGATCGCCCGGCGCGAGCAGCTCGACGAGATCGGTGAAGCGGCGGTCTTCGAGCCGATCGTTGCGCGCATCCACGACCAGCAGCCGGCTCGCGGAACGCTCGGCGAGCGGGGTCTGCGCGATCAGCTCGGGCGGGAGATCGAAGTGGAAGTCGGATTTTTTCAAAGCCGGGATTCGGGATTCGGGATTCGGGATTCGGGATGGTAATCCGTCATTCCGGCGAAGGCCGGAATCCAGCATTTTCCGAGCAGAAAGCTGGGTCCCGGCCGTCGCCGGGACGACGAAGCTCAGAGCCATCCTTTCTGGCGCGCGAGCCGAAACGCTTCGATGCGATTGCCGACACCGAGCTTGCCGATCGCTTCGGAAAGGTAATTACGCACCGTACCCTGCGAAAGATTGAGCTTCGCCGCGATGTCGCCGGCCGAAAGGCCTTCGCCCGCGAAGCGAAGCACTTGTCGCTCGCGATCGTTGAGCGGATCGGCCTCCGACCACGCTTCGACAGCCAGTTGCGGATCGATCGCGCGTCCGCCGCGATGGACCGTGCGCAACGCGTCGGCGAGCTGCTCGGCTGGCGCGTCTTTCAGAAGATATCCGCTGACGCCGGCATCGAGCGCGCGTCTGAGAAAACCGGCACGCGCGAACGTC
>DASZWL010000424.1:0-2966 GCA_035546695.1 Rhodanobacteraceae bacterium
CAGCTGATGCAGGTGCCCGGAAACAAGGAGAACCGCGCCACCGAAATTTCCGAAATCTCGCGCAGCCTGAAGGCGCTCGCGAAGGAGCTCGACATTCC
Organism: Rhodanobacteraceae bacterium; assembly: GCA_035546695.1. Classification (GTDB taxonomy): domain Bacteria; phylum Pseudomonadota; class Gammaproteobacteria; order Xanthomonadales; family Rhodanobacteraceae; genus Dokdonella_A. The sequence goes on from DASZWL010000424.1 coordinate 99, forward strand.
GGTCATCGCGATCTCGCAGCTGAACCGCTCGCTGGAGCAACGCACGGACAAGCGTCCGGTAATGGCCGACCTTCGCGAATCGGGCGCGATCGAGCAGGACGCCGACGTGATCCTCTTCATCTACCGCGACGAGTATTACAACCCCGATTCGAACGAAAAAGGCACCGCCGAGATCATCATCGGCAAGCAGCGTAACGGCCCGACCGGAACGATACGGCTGACGTTCCTCGGGCAGTACACGAAGTTCGCGAACTATGCGTCGGAGAGTTATGCGGGGAGTTTCGAGTGAGGCGGGGAATCGGGAATAGGGAGTCGGGAATGGATCATCGGTTGCTACGCTTGTCGACGGTACGCGCTGGCCTGTTCCACCGCTTTTCCTATTCCCGGTTCCCCATTCCCAATTCCCTGCACGCATGAGCCGCGCCACCGCCGCCACGATCCACCTCGGCGCGCTCCGTGACAACCTGCGCCGCGTGCGCGAGCTCGCGCCGGGCGCGAAGGTCATGGCCGTGGTCAAGGCCGACGGCTACGGGCACGGCCTCGAGCGCGTCGCGCGCGCGCTCGAAGGCGCCGATGCGTTCGGCGTCGCCGGCATCGCCGACGGACAGCGCCTGCGCGCGGCCGGCATCTCGCAGCGCATCGTGCTGCTCTCGGGTCTCGACGATCCGGCCGATCTCGCCGAGATGCGCCGTCTCAGGCTCGAATCGGCGATCCATCACGATGCGCAGATCGAATGGCTCGCCGCCGATACCGACACGCGCCCGCTGCGCGTCTGGCTCAAGATCGACACCGGCATGCATCGCCTCGGCTTCGCGCCCGAGCGCGCGCGCGAAGTGCACGCACGCCTGCGCGCGCTCGCGAGCGTCGATCGCGACATCGGGCTCATGACGCACTTCGCCAATTCCGACGTCTTCGACGATTCGGAAACCGTGCATCAGATCGAACGCTTCGAGCGCGCGCTGTCCGGCATCGAAGGCGAGCGCTCGCTGTCGAACTCGGCCGGCATCCTCGGATGGCCTGAAGCGCAAGGGCAGTGGGTGCGCGCCGGCGGCGCGCTGTACGGCATCTCGGCCGTCGCCGGCAAGATCGGCGCCGACTTCGGATTCCGTCCCGCGATGACGCTCTCGACGCGGCTCATCGCGATCAACCGCGTGCGCAAGAGCGAGCGCGTCGGCTACGCCGGAGTATGGGAATGCCCCGAGGACATGAATGTCGGCGTCGCCGCGATCGGCTACGGCGACGGCTATCCGCGCCACGCGGGCGCCGGCACGCCGGTGTTCGTCAACGGCGCGCGCGCGAATCTCGTCGGGCGCGTGTCGATGGATCTCGTCACGATCGATCTTCGCAACCATCCGGAGTCAAAGATCGGCGATCCCGTCGTGCTCTGGGGCCGCGGGCTTCCGGTCGAGGAAGTCGCAATGCATGCGGATACGATCGGCTACGAGCTGACGTGCGGCGTCACGCGGCGCGTACGGTTCGTCGAGGACGAAAGCTGACGCGGCGACGCCGTTGTCGTGATAGACTTGGTCAACATTGGTCAAGTAGGTTCGCTATGCAACTCAATCTCTACGACGCGAAAACAAGGCTTTCCGAGCTCGTCGAGGCTGCGAGCCAGGGCGAGACGGTCGTGATCGCGAAGGCAGGTCGGCCGCTCGCCAAGCTCGGCCCCGTCGACGCGCCGCGCAAACGGGTCCGGCTCGGCCTCATGAAGGGCAAGATCAGGATCGGCAAGGACTTCGACGCGCCTTTGCCGGAATCGGTGCTGCGCGAGTTCGAGGGTGGCGACGCTTCGTGAAGGTCCTGCTCGACACGCATCTCGTCCTCTGGGCAATGCAGGATTCGAATTCGCTGTCGGCGGCCGCGCGCAAACGGATCCGCGCGGCGGAAGTGGCATACGTCAGCGCGGCGAGCCTGTGGGAGATCGCGATCAAGGCTTCGCTAGGTAAGCTCACTGTCGACAGCGAAGCGCTAGAGGATCAGCTCGGGATCGCGGGCTTCGAGCCGCTGCCGATCACGTGGCAGCACACGGTGCAGGTACGCAAGCTGCCGATGCATCATCGCGATCCATTCGATCGCATGCTGATCGCGCAGGCGGTCAGCGAGCCGTTGCGCCTGCTGACGCACGATGCGGCATTGCGCGCGTATTCGGATCTCGTGACGGTCGTCTGAAGGCATGGTTAAAGCCAAAACCGCCTACGTCTGCGCCGACTGCGGCGCCGAGCACTCGAAGTGGCAGGGCCAGTGCGTCGAATGCGGCGCGTGGAACACGCTGAGCGAGATCACCGTTCTGCCGGCGAAAGCGGCTGCGAATCCGCGCGGCAGTTACGCCGGCAACACGGACGCGGCGAAAGTCACGAAGCTCGCGACCGTCGCGGCCGAAGCCGAGCGGCGCGAGGCGACCGGCATCGCCGAGCTCGATCGCGTGCTCGGCGGCGGGCTCGTCTCGGGTTCGGTCGTGCTGATCGGCGGCGATCCCGGCATCGGCAAGTCGACGCTTCTCCTGCAGATGCTCGGCGCGATCGGTCAGCGCGTGCGCGGGCTTTACGCCACCGGTGAAGAAAGTCTCGCGCAGGTTGCGGGCCGCGGACAAAGGCTCGGCATCGCGCTCGACGGGCTCGAAGCGCTCGCGGAGACGTCGATCGAGCGCATTCTCGCCGAGGCCGCGAACGGCAAACCCGAGGTTCTCATCATCGACTCGATCCAGACGATCTGGACCGAGCAGCTCACCGCGGCGCCGGGTTCGGTGAGTCAGGTTCGCGAATCGGCCGCGCGGCTCGTGCGCTTCGCGAAGGAGACCGGAACGAGCGTGTTCCTCGTCGGTCACGTCACGAAGGAAGGCGGCATCGCGGGTCCGCGCGTGCTCGAGCA
>DASZWL010000425.1:0-15941 GCA_035546695.1 Rhodanobacteraceae bacterium
CACTGGTTCGACATGAGCGAATCGCCGTACTTCGTCGCGATCCGCCTCTTCACGAACAAGGAAGGCTGGGTCGCGAACTTCACCGGCACCGACATCGCCGAGCAGTTTCCGCGCATGAAACCGCACGCGTCGGCCGGTTCGGCCTGAGCCGTGGCCTATCTCGACGACTCGCTCGCGCCGGGCGAGACCATCGTCGCGCGCTTCGCGCTGCACTGGACCGCGAAGTGGCGGCTCATCGTCTATCTTCTGCTCGCGATCCCGACGCTCGGCATCGCGCTCTTCGCGGCTCTCTACGAATGGTTGCGCCTACGCTCGATCGAAATGGGCGTGACGAGCCGCCGCGTCGTGCGCAAGACCGGCATCGTCAGCCGCGAGACCGAAGAGCTGCGCCTCGCCTCGATCGAGACGATCGACCTGCGCCAGACGACATGGGGCCGCCTCCTCGGCTTCGGCGACGTCGTGCTGACCGGGCGCGGCGAGAGCGCGATGATCTTCGCGCGGCTCGCGCATCCGCTCGACGCGAAACGTGCCATCGAGAGCGCATATGCGGCGAACGTCGAGGGTACGCGGCTCGCGCAGAGCCATTCTTGAGGCCGATTGGCCGAAGTCTGCCCTATTCTGCTCGGCTGGCGTCTCGTCAGGTCGTGCGCCGTCAGCCCCAATTCACCGTCATTCCCGCGAAAGCGGGAATCCATTTCCTTGCGCGACAAGGCACAATGGATTCCCGCTTCCGCGGGAATGACGGCACTCAGGCAGGACCACTCGCTCGCCCATGATCAACGCCATCCTCACCGACATCGAAGGCACGACGAGCTCGATCCGCTTCGTCAAGGACGTGCTGTTCCCTTACGCGCGCCAGCGCCTTCCCGCATTCGTCGAGACGCATACCGACGATCCCGAAGTGCAGCACTGGCTGCACGAGGCGGCGAAGGAAGCCGGGCTCGTCTCGGCGACGCAGCAGGAGATCATCGAGCTCCTGATCGGATGGATCGACGCCGACCGCAAGTCGACCGCGTTGAAAGCCTTGCAAGGCATGATCTGGAAGGATGGCTACGGGGAAGGCGAATACCGCGCGCACGTCTATCCGGAAGTGCCGGCGCGCCTTCGCGCGTGGCAGGCCGCGGGCAAGGCGATCTACGTCTACTCGTCGGGATCGGTGCCCGCGCAAAAGCTCTTTTTCGAGCATACCGAAGCCGGCGACCTCTCGCCGATCTTCTCCGGCTACTTCGACACGGAGATCGGCGCGAAACGCGATGCCGAATCCTACCGGCGCATCGCCGCGGAGATCGGCTTGCCAGCGAACGAGATCCTGTTCCTGTCCGACATCGTCGAGGAGCTCGACGCCGCACGCGCAGCAGGCATGCAGACGACGCTGCTCGCGCGCGCTCCGGAGACCTGCCCCGCGAAATCGGCGCACCGCTGCGTCGCCGATTTTGAAAGGATCGATGTCGATGCGGTCGACCTCGGCTGATCGATGACGCTCGACGGCGCGAACCTGATCGGCGCGATGTGGCTCGCCTGGGCCGTGTATTGGTTCGTCGCGGCACGTAACGCGAAAGCCGACGCCCGTCGCGAGCGTTTCGCGCAGCGGCTCGCGCACATCCTTCCGCTCGTCGTCGCGGCATTCCTGCTGTGGACTCCGGTCTTTCCCGGCGTTCTCGGCGAGCGCTTCCTGCCGGCGACGCCGGCCGTGTTCTATGTCGGCGCCGCGCTCGTCGCGATTGGGCTCGGCCTCGCGATCCGCGCGCGCTACGTTCTCGGCCGCAACTGGAGCGGCATCGTGACCGTCAAGCAGGGTCACGAGCTCGTCCGCGAAGGTCCGTACCGCTGGGTCCGCCATCCGATCTATACGGGTCTCCTCGTGGCTTTCGCCGGCAGCGCCATCGCGCGCGGCGAATGGCGCGGCATCGTCGCCGTCGCGCTCGTGTTCGCGTCGTTCTGGTTCAAGCTCCGCCGCGAGGAGCGCTGGATGATCGAGACGTTCGGCGAAGCGTATCTGCGCTATCGAGCCGAAGTGCGCGCGCTGATCCCGTTCGTACTGTGAGCGCGGGAAGACCGATTGCGCAAACCATGACGACAAGGATGCCATCGACGTGAATTTCGCCCGCGCGCTGTGGAATGGCGTGCGCGCCGTCGCGCTCCGGCCTGCGCGCGGAAATCCGCTCGACGTCGGCCCCGGCACGTTCGTCGCGCTGGTTGTCGCTTACTTCGTCGCGGCGGCCGCGATCGGCATCGCGACGAGCGAGCGTCCTTGGACGATCGTTTCGTACGGCGTCACGACGCTGCTCACCGATTCGCTGCTGACGCTCGTCGCCGCGTGGGCGATCGCGCGCCTGCTCGATCGCGACGGGATTTTCTGGAGCATCGCCTCGACGCTGCTGGCCGCGACGATCGCGATCTCCGTCATCGTGCAGGCGCCGCTAGGCTGGCTCGCGACCCACATCCTGCTCGCCGGCCATGTCATCGTTGCCGTGCTGCTCGATGTCGTCGCTCGCGCGTGGTGGCTCTTCGTGCTGATCGGCGTCGCGCACGTTCTGGCGCCGCAGCGCACCGGCCGCGCGCTGATCGCCGCGCTGATCGCCTACGCGATCTCGGCTGCCGCGTGGTGGTGGCTGCCGACCTCAGAGATCGTGCAGACGGCCGATACCGAAGTTTCGGCGCCAGCCGATGCCGACACGGCGACCGCCGATGTCGATGCCAACGATGCCGGCGATGCCTCGACCGAAGCGACCGACGACGACGAACCTGACTTCGACGCCGAATCCGCCATGTACGATCAGCGCCGGCTGCTCGACGAATCCGTCTCCCGGCTGCGACCGCAGACGCCGGGCGTCGTCGACCTCTACGTCGTCGCGTTCGCCGGCGACGGCAGCGAGAGCGTTTTCCGCAACGAGGTCGAGTTCGCCGACCGGCTCTTCGAGCAGCGCTTCGATGCGCAAGGCCGCGTCGTCGTGCTCGAGAACAGCGCGGCGACGGTCGCGACGCGTCCGCTCGCGACACTGACGAACCTGACGCTCGCGCTCGATGCCGTCGCGAAGACGATGGACCCGTCGGAGGACATCCTGCTCGTCTATCTGACGACGCACGGCTCGCACGATCACGAGCTGCTCGTCGATCTCGATCCGCTGCCGCTCGACCAGATTACGCCCGACGATCTCGCCGACGCGCTGAAGACGAATCCCGGTATCCGCTGGAAGGTCGTCGTCGTCAACGCGTGCTATTCGGGCGGATTCATCGACGCGATCCGCGACGAATCGACGATGGTGCTGACTTCGGCGCGCGAGGACCGCACGTCGTTCGGTTGCGGCGCCGACTCGGACATCACGTATTTCGGCAAGGCCTTTCTCGCCGACGCGCTGAACCGGACGACCTCGATCCCGGAAGCCTTCGCGCTCGCGAAGCAATCGGTCGCCGAATGGGAAGACCGCGACAAGGAAGAGCATTCCGAGCCGCAGATCTCGACGACGCGCAGCATCGAAGCGAAGCTCGCGGATTTCGAGCGCACGCTGAAGCCGGCGCCCGCCGTGCCATTCGCTCCCGCCGAGAGCGCGAAGTAGAAGGCGGCCCGGCTCGGGTTGCGAAGAGCGGCGCCCGCCGGTTTTTACGCGTTCTTTATGCATCCGCGCGCGTTTCTTATGCGCGCCCTATGCACGAGCGCTCATCGTGTCGCCCATTCCGAAGGCGCCACGATCATGGACTTCCTCTCGCTCGCGTTGCTCGCCGCGCTGACCGGCCTCACTTCCGCCTATCTCCATCTCTGCACGAAGCTCGGGGAGCGCAAGTGATGGACTTCGCGATCGCGATCGTCGCGCTCGCGGCCGTCGCCGCCGCGCTCTACGCCGACTGCATTCGCCGGAGCCGCTCATGACCGCCGTTTACTGGCTCGCGATCGCGATCACGATTGCGTTGACCGCGTACCTCACGGTCGCGCTGCTCAAGCCGGAGTGGTTCGAATGACGCTCGACGACATCCTGCAGATCGCGCTCTATCTCGCGGCCGTCCTGCTGCTCGTCAAGCCGCTCGGCGCGTACATGGCGGCCGTCTTCGCGGATGCGCCGAATCGCGTGCACCGCGTCGGTGGGCCGGTCGAGCGCGCGATTTACAAGCTCTCGGGCATCGATGCGGGAGAAGACATGTCGTGGCGCCGCTATGCGGTCGCGATGCTCGTCTTCAACATAACGGGCCTCCTCGCCGTGTACCTGCTCCAGCGCGCGCAGCAATGGCTGCCGCTCAATCCGCAGGGCTTCGGCGCGGTCGGCGCCGATTCCGCGATGAATACGGCGATCAGCTTCGTGACGAACACGAACTGGCAGGGCTACGGCGGCGAATCGACGATGAGCTATCTGACGCAGATGCTCGGCCTCGCGGTGCAGAATTTTCTGTCCGCCGCGACCGGCATCGCGGTGCTCGTCGCGCTGATCCGCGGCTTCGTGCGGCGCAACGCGAACGGCGTCGGCAATTTCTGGGTCGACATGACGCGCTCGACGCTCTACGTGCTGCTGCCGCTTTCGCTCGTCGGCGCGCTCATGCTCGTCTCGCAAGGTGTTCCGCAGAATTTCGAACGGTATGAAAGCGTGCCGTTGCTGCAGCCGACAACGCAAGCCGAAACCGTCAGGGACATCGACGGCAACACGCTCAAGGATGCCGCGGGCAAGGACGTCACGAACGAAACGCCCGTGACCGAGCAGACGCTGCCGCTCGGCCCCGCCGCATCGCAGATCATCATCAAGCAACTCGGCACGAACGGCGGCGGCTTCTACAACGCGAACTCGGCGCATCCGTACGAGAATCCGACGCCGTTCTCGAACTTCGTCGAGGTGCTCTCGATCCTCCTGATCCCGTTCGCGCTCTGCTACACGTTCGGCGCGATGGTCGGGGACCGCCGCCAGGGCTGGGCGCTGTTCGCGACGATGCTCGTGATCTTCGTTCCGCTGATCGTCGCTTGCACGGCCGCCGAGCAGGCCGGCAATCCGGTGCTGCGTGGCCTCGTCGACGACACGCCTTCTGCGTTGCAGGCCGGCGGCAATATGGAAGGCAAGGAGACTCGCTTCGGCATCGTCGGATCGAGCCTTTGGGCGACCGCCACCACGGCCGCGTCGAACGGCTCGGTCAACGCGATGCACGACTCGTTCACGCCGCTCGGCGGGCTCGTGCCGATGTGGCTCATGCAGCTCGGCGAGGTCATCGGCGGCGGAGCAGGTTCCGGCCTCTACGGGATGATCGCGTTCGCAGTCGTCGCGGTGTTCATCGCGGGCCTCATGGTCGGCCGCACGCCCGAGTACCTCGGCAAGAAGATCGAGGCGTACGAGATGAAGATGGCGAGCCTCGTCGTGCTGATCCCGTGCGCGCTCGTCGTCGTCGGCACCGCGATTGCGGTCGTCGCGCCCGCGGGCGTCGCGGGCATCGCGAACCCCGGCATCCACGGCTTCAGCGAGATCCTCTACGCGCTGTCGTCGGCGTCGAACAACAACGGCAGCGCGTTCGCGGGGCTCTCGGCGAACACGCCGTTCTGGAACACGCTGCTCGGCATCTGCATGTACTTCGCGCGCTTCCCGCTCGCGATTGGAATGCTCGCGATCGCGGGCTCGCTCGCGGCGAAGAAGCACGTCCCGGCTTCTGCCGGAACGCTGCCGACGCACACGCCGCTCTTCGTCGTGCTGCTCGCGGCGACGGTCGTCGTGATCGGCGCGCTGACGTTCCTGCCAGCGCTGGCGCTCGGGCCGATCGCGGAGCAGCTCATGGGCATTACCCCGAGCGCAACACCATAAGACCGTCGTTCCCGCGAAAGCGGGAACCCAGCGACTTTTCAATCGATGGAAAGACCAAGGCACTGGGTCCCCGCCTTCGCGTGGACGACGAGGAATTTGATGTCATGACAACAACCACCCTCACCACTCCAATCCTCCGCGAAGCGCTGCTCGCTTCGTTCACGAAGCTCTCGCCGCGCCAGCAGTTCCGCAATCCGGTGATGTTCGTCGTGTTCGTCTGCAGCGTGCTGACGACGCTGCTCTGGATGCAGGCGCTCGCGGGCCGCGGCGAAGCGCCGACGGCCTTCATCTTCTGGATCGCGCTCTGGCTCTGGTTCACGCTCGTCTTCGCGAACTTCGCCGAAGCGATCGCCGAAGGCCGCGGCAAGGCGCAGGCGCAAGCGCTGCGCGGCGCGCGGCGCGACGTCGTCGCGAAGAAGCTCGCCTCGCCCGCACGGAACGCGGCGATCACGTTCACGTCCGGCGGCGATCTGCGCGCCGGCCATCACGTGCTCGTCGAAGCCGGCGACGCGATCCCGGGCGACGGCGAAGTCGTCGAGGGCGCGGCGTCGGTCGACGAAAGCGCGGTCACCGGCGAATCCGCGCCCGTGATCCGCGAGTCGGGCGGCGATCGCAGCTCGGTCACCGGCGGCACACGCGTGCTCTCGGACTGGCTCGTCGTGCGCATCACGAGCAATCCCGGCGAGACGTTCCTCGACCGCATGATCGCGATGGTCGAAGGCGCGAGCCGGCGCAAGACGCCGAACGAGATCGCGCTGACGATCCTGCTCGCGAAATTCACGCTGATCTTCCTGCTCGCGTGCGCGACGCTGCTGCCCTACTCGATCTACGCCGTGAACGCGTCGGGACACGGCCAGCCGGTGACGATCACGGTGCTGGTCGCGCTCCTCGTCTGCCTGATCCCGACGACGATCGGCGGACTGCTTTCCGCGATCGGCATCGCCGGCATGGATCGCATGATTCAGGCCAACGTGATCGCGATGTCGGGCCGCGCGGTCGAAGCCGCGGGCGACGTCGACGTGCTGCTGCTCGACAAGACCGGAACGATCACGCTCGGCAACCGTAATGCGGTCGCATTCCATCCGGCGCCCGGCGTCCCTGCCGGCTCGCTTGCCGACGCGGCGCAGCTCGCCTCGCTCGCGGACGAGACGCCCGAAGGCCGCAGCATCGTCGTACTCGCGAAGGACGAGTTCGGCCTTCGCGAACGCGACGTCTCCGGCAGCGACATCGCGTTCGTGCCGTTCACCGCGCAGACGCGCATGAGCGGCATCGAGATCTCCGGCCGCCGCATCCGCAAGGGCGCTGTGGACGCGGTGCGTCGCCATCTCGCCGAGCTCGGCGGCGAGCTGCCGTCCGACGTCGCGCACATTGCCGAAGACATCGCGCGCAAGGGCGGCACGCCGCTCGTTGTTTCGGAAGGCGCGCGCGCGCTCGGCGTCATCGAGCTCAAGGACATCGTCAAGGGCGGCATCCGCGAGCGCTTCGCGGAGCTTCGCCGCATGGGCATCCGCACGATCATGATCACGGGAGACAACCCGCTGACCGCGGCGTCGATCGCGGCCGAAGCCGGTGTCGACGACTTCCTCGCCGAGGCGACGCCCGAGGCGAAGCTCAAGCTGATCCGCGACATCCAGGCCGAGGGACGGCTCGTCGCGATGTGCGGCGACGGCACCAACGACGCGCCAGCGCTGGCGCAGGCCGACGTCGCGGTCGCGATGAACTCGGGCACGCAGGCCGCGAAAGAGGCCGGCAACATGGTCGATCTCGACTCGAACCCGACCAAGCTCATCGAGGTCGTCGAGATCGGGAAGCAGATGCTGATCACGCGCGGCGCGCTCACGACGTTCTCGATCGCGAACGACGTCGCGAAGTATTTCGCGATCATCCCGGCCGCGTTCGCAGGCACGTATCCGGCGCTGAACGCGCTCAACATCATGCATCTCGCGACGCCCGAGAGCGCGATCCTCTCGGCGATCGTCTTCAACGCGCTGATCATCGTCGTGCTGATTCCGCTGGCGCTGAAAGGCGTGCGATACCGCGCTCTCGGCGCGGGTCCGCTGCTGCGGCGGAATCTTTTGGTCTACGGCCTCACCGGGCTCGTCGTGCCGTTCGTCGGCATCAAGCTCGTCGATCTCGTGCTGGTCGCGCTCGGTCTCGCGTGAAGGAGGACTTCATGAACACTCATCGCTTGCTGCACGCATCGTTGCTCGTCGTCGCACTTCCCGTCGCGGGCACGGCGCTTGCCGAAGCGGCGAACGACGCGGACTACTCTGCCGCGGGCAATGTCGCGCTCGTTTCCGACTACGTCTTCCGAGGGCTCACGCAGACCTGGGGCCATCCCGCGCTCCAAGGCGGCGGCGATCTCGCGTTCAAGAACGGCTTCGCCGCCGGTTTCTGGGGATCGAGCATCAGCGACAGGAGCTATCCCGGCGCGGCGCTCGAGCTCGATCTCTACGCGAGCTACGGCGCGACGATCGACGACGAATGGTCCTGGCGTGTCGGCCTCTACAGCTATCTTTATCCGAGCGGCAACCTCGACGACGTCGGACTGCCGTCGCGCTCGTTCGACACGACCGAAGCGAACGCCGCGCTGACATGGAAATGGCTGACGCTCAAATACTCGACGTCGCTGACCGACTACTTCGGCATCGACACCGAGCAAGGCTATCGCGACGACTCGAAAGGCACCGGCTACTTTGAGCTCGACGCCGCGATTCCACTCGACGAAGCATGGAGCCTCGCGCTGCATGCGGGCCACACGAACGTCTCGACACGTCTCGCGACGCCGCTTTCGAACGGCGAAGACGATCCCGACTACGCCGATTTCGGCGCGACGCTGAAGTGGCAGTTCGCGACGCACTGGTCGGCGAGTCTCAGCGCGACGTATGCCGACAACCGCGCGTTCTACGGCCGCTCCGCTAGCTTTCGCAACGCAAGCGACACGAAGGATATCGGCGGCACACGCGGCTTCTTCGTGTTTCAGGGCACGTTCTGAACGCAGAGCTCACGACATGACCAGGATCCTTCGCCAAGCGATCGCCGCGCTGCTGCTGCTTACGTTCGTCACGGGCGTCGTCTATCCGCTCGTCGTCACCGGCCTCGCGCAACTCCTGTTTCCGACGGCCGCGAACGGCAGCGTTCTCGTGCGCGACGGCAAGCCCGTCGGCTCGGCGCTGATCGGACAGCCGTTCTCCGATCCGCGCTATTTCTGGGGGCGTCCGTCGGCGACCGCGTCGTTTCCATACAACGGCGCGGCATCGGGCGGATCGAATCTCGGGCCGACGAATCCCGCGCTCGCCGACGCGGTGAAGCAGCGCATCGAGGCGCTGCGTGCGGCCGATCCCGGCAACACGAAGCCGGTTCCGGTCGATCTCGTGACCGCATCGGGCAGCGGCCTCGATCCGCAGATTTCGCTGGCGGCGGCGGAGTATCAGATCGCTCGCGTCGCGCGCGCACGAGACGTGAACATCGAAGAAGTGCGCAAGCTCGTCGCGGCCGCTACCGAGAAGCGTCAGTGGCGCATCTTCGGCGAGCCGCGCGTGAATGTGCTGCAGTTGAATCTTGCGCTCGACGGCAAATAGTTTCCCGTCGTCCCGGCGAAAGCCGGGACTCATTTTGATCTTCGCGTTGCGAACAATGGATTCCGGCTTTCGCCGGAATGACGTCGTCAGCGGCTGCGAAGGCGCGTCTCGGCCCGTTCCAGCCGAGCCCGCCAGTAGCACCCGCCGCGCGCTTGCCGCATGATCGCGCCGCCAGCGAGCGCCCGATGCCGAACCTCGACGATCCGCGTCCCGATCCCGACGTCCTTCTCGCTCGCGTGAAGGACGACGAGTCGCGTGCGCGCCGCGGCCGCCTGCGCATCTTCTTCGGCGCGACCGCCGGCGTCGGCAAGAGCTATGCGATGCTCGAGGCCGCGCGGCGCCAGCGCGACGACGGCCTCGACGTCGTCGTCGGCTACGTCGAGCTGCACGGGCGTCCGGAGACCGAAGCCCTGCTCGAAGGCCTCGAGATCCTGCCGCCGATGCGGCTCGAGCATCGCGGCATCGCGCTGACCGAATTCGATCTCGACGCGGCGCTCGCGCGAAAGCCGGCGCTGCTCGTCGTCGACGAGCTCGCGCACTCGAACCATGCGGGCGGGCGGCATCCCAAGCGCTGGCAGGATGTCGAAGAGCTGCTCGCCGCCGGCATCGACGTCTACACGACGGTCAACGTGCAGCACCTAGAGAGCCTGCACGACGTCGTCGCGCAGATCACCGGCGTCGACGTGCGCGAGACGGTGCCCGATCGCGTGTTCGCGGACGCCGACGAGGTCGAGCTCGTCGACCTCCCGCCCGACGAATTGCTCGAGCGGCTCGCCGAAGGCAAGGTCTACGTGCCCGAAAAAGCGCGGCAGGCCACGGAGAATTTCTTCCGCAAGGGCAACCTGATCGCGCTTCGCCAGCTTGCGCTCCGCGCGACGGCCGAGCGCGTGGACGCCGCGATGCGCGAGTATCGCGAGCGGCACGCGATCTCGGCGACGTGGGCCGCGAACGAGCGCGTTCTCGTCTGCGTCGGGCCCGACCCGCTCTCGACGCGGCTCGTCCGCTCCGCCGCGCGCATGGCGAACGCACTGCATGCGCAGTGGCTCGCGGCCTACGTCGAGACGCCGAAGCTCGTGCGCCTGCCGCAGGCCGCACGCGATCGCATCCTGCAGACGCTGCGCCTCGCGGCCGAGCTCGGCGCCGAGACCGTCAATCTTTCGGGCGAGAGCGTTGCCGCGACGCTGATCGAGTTCGCGCGCAGGCGCAACGTCAGCCGCATCATCGTCGGCAAGCCGCTGAAGCCGCGCTGGCGTGACCGCTTCGACCTCTCGCTCGTCGACGAGCTGATCCGCCAGAGCGGCGCGATCGACATCTATGTCATCAGCGGCGAGCGGGGCCAGGAACGCCCGGCACCGCCGCGGACTCCGGCGCGCAGCAGCCGGTGGCCGCAGTACCTGAAGGCGCTCGTCGTCGTCGCGATCGCGACGCTCGTCTCCTCGTTCATGAGGAGCCGCTTCGAGCCTACGAACGTCGTCATGGTGTATCTCCTCGGCACCGTGCTCGTCGCCGCCAGGTTCGGGCGCGGGCCGTCGGCGCTCGCGGCGGTGCTGAGCGTCTGCGTCTTCGATTTTCTTTTCGTCCCGCCCCGCTATTCGTTCGGCGTGTCGGACACGCAATACCTCGTCACGTTCACGGTCATGCTGGCGACGGCGCTGCTGATCAGCCATCTCGCCGCACTCGGCAAGCGCCAGGCATCCGTCGCGCGCCAGCGCGAGCGGCGCGCCGCCGAGCTGTACGCCTTGAGCCGCGAGCTCGCGCGGCGCCGCACGATCGACGAACTCTCGCGGTTTCTCGTGCGCCACGTGCTCGCGAGCGTCGACGGCGAAGCCGCCGTGCTGCTGCCCGATGCCGGCGGAAAGATCCAGGATCCCGGCCATTTCTGCGACCGCGGCGCCGAACGCGCGGGCGCGTCCGTCGTCCGCTATCCCGTGCCCGGCAACGATCTCGGGATCGCGCAGTGGGCATACGACCATCGCAAGAAAGCGGGCCTTCATACCGACACGCTCGCGAGCGCCGGCGCGATGTATCTGCCGCTCAACGCGCTCGAGAGCTGCATCGGCGTGCTCGGCTTGCGGCCCGCCGATCCGCGCCAGTTGCAGATTCCCGAGCAGACCCATCTCGTCGAAGCGCTCGTGAACCAGGCCGCTGTCGCGATGGAACGCGTGCAACTCGTAGAGACGGCGCAGAAGGCCGATCTCGCGGTCGAGTCGGAGAAGCTGCGCAACGTGCTGCTGAGCGCGATCTCGCACGACTTCCGCACGCCGCTCGCGACGATCATCGGCTCGGCATCGACGCTGCGCGACAGCGAATCGTCGCTCGACGCGGCGCGTCGGCGGTCGCTGCTCGACACGCTGCTGCACGAGGCCGAACGCATGAACCGGCTGGTCGGCAACCTGCTCGATCTCACGCGCTTCAGCGAAGGCCGCGTCGAGCTGCACCGCGAATGGATCGCGATCGACGAACTCGTCGGCGCCGTGCTCGCGCGGCTTCGCGACGTGCTCGCCGCCCATCCGGTCGCCTTGCACGTTCCCGACGACCTGCCGCTCGTGCCGGGCGACGAAGTCATGCTCGAGCAGGTGCTCTCGAACCTCATCGAGAACGCGGCGCGGCACACGCCGCCCGGCACGACCGTCGAGATTTCGGCGAGCGCGACCGGCGGCGCGCTCGAAGTCTCGATACGCGATCACGGACCCGGCTTTCCGCCGGGCGAGGAAGCGCGCGTGTTCGAGAAATTCCATCAAGCACGGCCGGAAAGCGCGCAAAGCGGATTCGGGCTCGGCCTCGCGATCTGCAAAGCGATCGTCGAGGCGCACGGCGGCACGATCGAAGCGCGCGCCGCGAGCGGCGGAGGCGCCGACTTCCACTTCACGCTGCCGCTCCCCGCGGAAGGGAGCACTCCGCCTTGAGCGCGCCGCGCGCAAGCCTCCTCGTCGTCGAGGACGATCCGCAGATCCTGCGGTTCCTCGCGGCGGCGCTCGAAGCGCACGGCTACGCATTCGCGAGCGCGCGGACCGGCGCCGAGGGACTTGCGCTCGCGGCCACGCGCCAGCCGGACGTCCTCATCGTCGACCTCGGCCTGCCGGACATGTCCGGGCTCGACGTGATCGCGCACGTGCGCGAGTGGTACGCGCGGCCGATCATCGTGCTTTCGGCACGCGACAAGGAGACCGACAAGGTTGCCGCGCTCGATCTCGGCGCCGACGACTACCTGACGAAGCCGTTCGGCATCGGCGAGCTGCTTGCGAGGTTGCGCGTCGCCGAGCGGCATCTCTCGGCGCACAATGGCGTACCGCCCGAAGCGATCGTGCGCGTCGGCGACGTGACGATCGATTTCGCCGCGCATCGCGTACGGCGCGGCGGCGCCGACATCCATCTGACGCCGATCGAATATCAGCTCCTGGCCGCGCTCGCGAAGCATCGCGGCAAAGTGCTGACGCACCGCCATCTGCTGCGCGAGATCTGGGGCGCGGCGCATGTCGAGTCGCCGCACTACCTGCGCATCTACATGCGCTCGCTGCGCCGCAAGATCGAAGCCGATCCGGCGCAGCCCTGCCTGCTGTTGACCGAAGTCGGCGTCGGATACCGGCTGGCGGAAGAAGGCGTTGCCTGAGGCGGCCGATCAGCGCCCACGCGCGGCTTCGGGCTTTCTCGCGCTCGCGAGCGCATACACGACGAGTTGCCCGTCGTCATAGACCGGCGGCCCGAGTCGCGCGCTGACCTTACCGACGCACGCGACCATGTCGGGCCACGGCTGCTCGACGCCGGGCGGCACCGACCACGGATGCAGGCGCAGCACGAGATAGTCCGCGCCCCAGCTCGCGCCGTCGAGGATGTCGGCGAGCTTGCCGAGCCGCCGGAAATGCGCTCCGTCGGCCGTCGGCGGAATCTCGTCGGCTTCGCCGCCGCAGACCGGCGCGAGCAGCGCGTACTTGATGTTCTGGCGATGGATCGCCTGATACCACGCGTCCGGGACGAAATTCGAAATCAGTTTCGCCGGTGCCTCGATCAACGTGATGCTGCCGGCAGGCCGCGACGCGAGGTCGCGATAGAACGCCGGCACCGGACCGAGCTCGAGCAGCGTTGCGTAAGGATTCTCGCGCGCGTCGTAATCGAACTGGAACAGCGCGTGTCCCATCAGCTGGTTCGGCAGGTAGTAGTAGCCCGGCAACGGACCGGCGGCGAAGAGCACGGCAACGGCAATGGCGCCGACCGTCGCCGCGAACGCCGCCTCGCGCGCTCGCGCGAGCACGAGGCCGATGCCTTCGGCGACGAAGAGCAGCACGAACGGCAGCGCGGGCAGCGTGTAGCGCACGAACGTCTGCGGATGCTGGATCCAGGCCGGATGCGCGAGCGCGATCGCGAGCGAGGCGGCGACGATCATGCTCACGATGAGGCCCGTGAACCGCCGCTCGCGACGCCACGCGCTTCTCACGCCGAGTGCGAATGCAAGCGCCAGAGCGATGCATGGCCACGCGCTCGAAATGCCGAGCATCATCAGGATCGAGCGGTACAGCGTCGCGGCGGTGACCGCGTCGGTGCCGGCTTTCGCCGCCATCGAGCGCCAGTCGCCGACGAGCGGCGGTCCGAGCACGATCGCGAGTCCGATCACGACCGCGACGGCAAGCGTCGCGAGGCGCGCGATCTCGCGGCGCGCATCGCGACGTGTTCCGGCGCGCAGCATCGCGTGCAATGCCGCGCATCCGAACCACGCGAACGGCCAGAGCATGAACGCGAGCGTCAGGAGATGCAGCCACGCTGCCGCGACGCAGCTGATCGCATGGACGAACGCCCAGCGCCGTCCGTCGCCGCGATGCCAGCGCAGGAATGCGACGATCGCGACGAACGCGAGCAGGCACGCGAGTGCATACGGCCGCGCGGTGCGGCTGAGGTAGACGAGCACCGGCGAGATCGCCATCAGCGCGACCCAGATCGCGCGCGTCGGCAACTCGAATTCGCGGCGCAGCATCAACGGCGCGACGACGAGCAGCGCGATGCCAGCGAGCAACAGCGGAAAGTGCATCTGCCACTCGTTGAGCGCGCCGAGATCGTAGAGCCAGCGGTAATAGAGTGTCAGCGGAATGCAGTAGTCCGCGTAGCCGAAATGCGTCGCGATGCGCGCGGCATCGGCGCCGACGAGCATGTGCACTGCGTGCCATTCGTCGTCGATCAACACCTGCGAACGGAGCTGCCACACGCGAAGCCACAAGCCGGCCGCGATCGAGATCAGCACGAGCGCGAGCCACGGCCACGAGCGCCGGTCGCGCAGCCAGGACGGAACGCGCACGCTCAGCATGCGCGCGGCGGCACGACGCAATCCGCAGCAGCCGCGAGCCGCAGCGAAGCGTCTGCCGAGAACATCTCAGGTCGGGCGAGCTTCCATTTCCAGAGACGGTACGCGAGCGCCGTTTTCAGCACGCCACAGCCATAGACGACGGAGCGGCGGAAATCGATCTGGCTCGCCTCGGGAAAATAGCGCGTCGGGCACGAGATCTCGCCGACGCGCATGCCGAACGCGAGCGCCTGCACGAGCATCTCGTTGTCGAAGACGAAATCGTCCGAGTTTCGCGCGAGCGGCAGCGTCTCGAGCACGCGGCGCGAGAAAGCGCGGTAGCCCGTGTGGAATTCCGACAGCTTCGAGCCGAGCAGCACGTTCTGCGCGGCCGTTAGGAAGCGGTTCGCGACGTACTTCCAGCGTGGCATGCCGCCCGCGACGGCCGTGCCGCCGAGGATGCGCGAGCCGATGACGGCGTCGTAGACGTCCGACGCGACCATCGCCGCCATCGCGGTGATGAGGCGCGGCTCGTACTGGTAATCCGGATGCAGCATCACGACGATGTCGGCGCCGCGCGCGAGCGCGAGCGCATAGCACGTCTTCTGGTTTCCGCCGTAGCCGCGGTTCGCCAAATGACGGAACGTCGCGATGCCAAGACGCTCGGCGACGGCGACCGTTGCATCGTTGCTCGCATCGTCGACGAGCAGCACTTCGTCGACGACATCGCGCGGGATCGCCGCGTAGCACGTCTCGAGGGTCTTCTCCGCGTGATACGCGGGCATGACGACGATGATCTTCTTTCCGTGCAGCATCGACCGGCCGGGCTCAAGCGAGGCGCTCGCCGCGTCGGGCGCGCGGCCGCGGATTCTAGCATCGCGGCCGGAGCCGCCCGGTGCGGCACCGCAGCCGGTAGAATCACGCCCGCAAGGCCCCGTAGCTCAGTTGGATAGAGCGTCCCCCTCCTAAGGGGAAGGTCGCACGTTCGAATCGTGTCGGGGCCGCCATCGTTCTTCCTTGCTGGCTTCACTCGCTTGCGTGGGCGGCGCGCCGTGCCGTCGCGGGATTGCCCGGTGCGCCATGACGGATTCGCGCAATCGTTTCGTCCGTTACGGAGTTCTCGTCGCGTCGGCGGCAGCCCTTGCGACGTGCGCATGCGCGATCGCAGCGACGAATGCGCGTCCCGCGATCGCGATCGCCGACGTCTCGATCGTCGACGTCGAACATGGTCGTCTCGCCGATCCGGCGACGGTGCTCGTCGTCGACGGCAGGATCAAAGCGATAGGCGCGCCGGAAAAAATCGCGATCCCCGATGGAGCCGAG